>NZ_MODX01000030.1:0-30237 GCF_001866125.1 Acinetobacter sp. LCT-H3
CAATTTAATTTACAGTCTCGACTCTTATTATAAAAATAATTATTCGCATACTAAAAACTACCTTATTTCTTATTCTCTTTCACTTTCCATTATTTATATTCGCCACAAATTAATAAAACCAAGTAAAATGGTTGGAAATTGAAAATATCTCCCTCATCTTAATGGGCAGAATGCTTAACCTTAAGTGAAAAGCCCGTTAAACTAAGCTATTTAGATATCGATCTACATTTTTGGAGTAACTTTATGTCGTGGCTTTCTTCACTAAAATCGGTCTTTGCTCCTGCACAGGAGGTGAAAGAGGAAGAAATCCAGAAGGTACTGCAAAACTATGTACTTCCTGCTTCCCAAAACGCACTCAAAGAGCGTATTTCTCAGGTCAATGTACAGGGACAAATCCTGCAATTAACCATCAATACCTATCCGGAAGAAAAACAGTATTTGCAGCAGATTCATGATGAACTGGCCGATGCACTCGAGCAATGCGGCATCAAGGAACTGAATCTGCATGTGGTGCAGCAAAAAACCGGAGCGAAAAAAGAGGGTGGCTGTGGTCATAACCATGCCGAAGGGGAAAGCTGTTCCAGCAAACCACAAGCTGCAGCAAAATCCAATCTGCCACCTGTGGTCGATGCTTCTGCAAGTCCAGATGCGCTCAAGCAAGCCAATGCCAACTATCAACCTCAACAAGAAGAAGCGCCTATTCAAAAAGCTGCCCCGCAACAGCGTGATGTGCCGAAGCATCCACGTATTCAAAATGTGATTCTGGTGTCTTCTGGTAAAGGTGGTGTGGGTAAATCAACCACAACAGTGAACCTGGCCTTGGCTTTACAAAAACTGGGTCTAAAAGTCGGTGTACTGGATGCGGATATTTATGGTCCAAGTATTCCAACAATGCTCGGTAATGCGGGTAAAACTCCGATGATTGAAGCTGAACACTTTGTACCATTAGATGCCTATGGCCTGGCGGTGCTATCAATTGGTCATTTAACTGGTGATCACAATACACCAGTGGCATGGCGTGGTCCAAAGGCAACGGGTGCATTAATGCAATTGTTTAATCAGACACTTTGGCCAGATCTTGATGTCTTGATGATTGATATGCCGCCAGGTACAGGGGATATCCAGTTGACTCTAGCGCAGCGTATCCCAGTCACTGGCGCAGTGATTGTGACAACGCCACAAAATGTGGCATTACTGGACGCTACCAAAGGAATTGAACTGTTTAACCGTGTACAGATTCCAGTCATGGGTGTGATTGAAAATATGTCGACTCATATCTGTTCAAATTGCGGCTATGAAGAACAGATTTTTGGTACGGGTGGTGGCGATAAATTGTCAGAACAGTACAATATTCCACTACTTGGCCGTCTGCCTTTAAATGCTGTAATCCGTGAAAATGCCGATGCCGGAACGCCGTCAGTGATCGCTGGAGATGAGGCTGCTGATAGCTATATGGCGATTGCCGAAAAGATTGCAGCCAAACTGCCAAAGGCTCAAAAAGATCAGTCTCGTATTTTCTAATAGAGATCATTGATTAAAACCTCAGTCCAGGCTGGGGGTTTTTTATGTTAAAGCTGACAGTAAAATGAAAGTATTCGCTAGCAAGTAGGTCCAATAAAAGCAAGAAAATAAATTAAGACAATAAGTGGAAATAAACTGAGTGACTTTAAAAGATTTGAAGATGAAAAAATCAGAAATGTATTATTAGATAAATCATTTTAAAGATATAAAAATTTAATTTTTGCGTTAGTGTTTTCTATAGAATTTTCTCATGAATAAGTGGGAGTCAACTAAAATGACTCTATCGTATATCACTTAATCTTAGCATTTTTTTAATATAAGTATTTGAATTTAATTTATAATTTAAATTATTCCAAAAAATTATAATTCTTCTTACAAATAAGATTTTGCAGGTAAAAATATTCTGATCTATGCTGCAAGCATTACAGCGAGGTCAACCCATGATTTCTTGGTTATTTATTGGTTTAGTAGTCACAATTTTACTGACTCCAGGCCCAACTAATACCTTATTGGCATCTTCCGGGATCCATGCAGGTTTTAGGAAATCATTTTATCTTATTCCTGCTGAAGCGTTAGGCTATCTGCTTGCGATCAGTTTTTGGGGAATCCTGATTGGCAAGATTTCAACCCATCTGCCAGCTTTACCGAATATCCTGAAATTATTTAGCGCCTGTTATATTCTCTATTTGGCAATCAGATTATGGCGTACAGCAGAAATTGCTGACAGTTTAAGTCAATTCACCATTCGTGCAAGAGAGTTATTTTTAGCAACTTTACTGAACCCTAAGGCCTTATTGTTTGCATCGGCAATTTTCCCCGTAATTGCATGGCAGAACAGTTATTACTATGTCGTACATATGCTGATGTTTATAGGACTATTAATTCCAATTGCAGTTTTATGGACATTCTTCGGTACTTTACTGGGTCGTAATAATAATCGTTGGCTCAACCAAAAAAATATGCAAAAGACCGCATCATTGGTACTGATGAGCTTTTCTGTACCGCTGAGTTATTCAGCGATTATGAGTCTGTAACTTCACTCAAAAAATCTTATTAAAATTTCAAAGTAGCATCAAGAAAGAACACTTATTTTCATTGAGGTGAATTTCAGTTAAAGTACGTCGCAATAACTGAATTTAAGATTTTTGGATTAGTACCAATGGCAATTAAGTCTGATCGCTGGATTCGCGAAATGAGCGAAAAGCATGGCATGATCGAACCCTATGCAGAGAACCAGGTTCGTTTTGATGAGAATGGTGAAAAACTAATTTCTTATGGTGTATCAAGCTATGGTTATGATGTTCGTTGTGCACGTGAATTCAAGGTATTTACCAATGTGCATTCTGCGATTGTAGACCCGAAACACTTCGACGAGAAAAGCTTTATCGACATCGAATCTGATGTATGTATTATCCCGCCTAACTCATTTGCGCTTGCACGTACTGTAGAATATTTCCGTATTCCACGTAATGTACTGACTGTTTGTCTGGGTAAATCTACCTATGCGCGTTGCGGTATTATTGTGAATGTGACCCCACTTGAACCAGAGTGGGAAGGTCATGTCACCCTTGAGTTCTCTAATACGACGAACCTTCCTGCACGTATCTATGCGGGTGAAGGGGTAGCACAGATGCTGTTCTTTGAATCTGATGAAGTTTGTGAAACTTCATACAAAGACCGCGGCGGCAAGTATCAGGGCCAGACTGGTGTGACTTTGCCAAAAGCATAATTAGTTTAAAGTATTGAATAAACGGGGCTTAAGGTCCCGTTTATTTTTTGAGTTTTCATTCATCGGAAACTTGGCTATTCAGCACTTTGCTTTTTGCATCTGAATGGAAAATAAGCATAATGGATGAGGATTACACATTAAAAAATACATTGCTGAAAGCTATGTAGCATAAAAATTAAATACTACAAAAAGTAAGCGATGGCTGGAAGCCAAAGAAGAAAGATGCGGAGCATCATATAAAAAGGAAGAATGAGATGAATTTTTGTCATGATCATATCAGACTTAAACAAACCTGCCTCGTATCTGCGCTGGCACTGGTTTATGCTCAGTCAAGTTTTGCCTTGCAGGAAATGTCAGAGGACTCAATGTCTGAGAGCACAGGTGCTGGCATTGCTTTAGTACTTGATGATTTTAAGATGGTCTTTCAGGGGCCAAATGACGTATCGACTACTTCCGCCTATGACCAGCTCAAAATACCATTTAAGCCTGGCCCAAATGCTAGTCCTAGTGAGCTGAGTACTTATAATGAAGCCCTATTAAATTATAAAAATGCTTCACAAAATGATACTGGATTTATTCGTATTATCCCTACTGGGGAAAATTATAATCAATTAGGGCAACGAGCCTATAATAAAATTTATTCTGATAACTATAATCAAGCGGTCCTAGAGGGTAAAGCTGAGCATAATTATAATGCTATCTATAAGAACACCTATGATACTGCTTATGAAACTAATTTTAATAGCTTACTTGAAAGTTATACGAAAGATATTCCAACCAATGTTGAAAAAAGACGAGATACATTTGAAAGGGATGTGTTTAATGAGTTTTATAACTCAGCCGAAATGCGGCGTTATTACCAACAACGTTATGATGATTATCAGAGAAATTCAGGGCTGCCATCTGGGCCAGAGAATGATGGGACACAGGAAGAGTATCTGGTATGGAATCCGCTGAAGCTCGAGGCCATTAATGCTCAGGCAACAGACTTCGCAGAAAGTAATACTAGGGAAATGGTTGAATTGCTTTATGGCAGTCGATCAGGTGAATCTATTCCAACTTCAACATTTTTACAAAGTTTGGGTTCTAATTTTGTACGAAGCAACCAAATTTCATCTAAAGCAACAGATCTGATTGCCGCTGCAATTCTTGAGGAGGAGCGGTTAGCTACTTTAAGAGCTGAAAACAATGCCGATCTTAAAGCGGAAGAGGAAGCGAAAAAAGCTACAGAAGCATTATATAAGTTAATTGTTAATGAAGCTATTCAGGCTGCGCAGGCTGCAGCAATCAATAGTTCTGCACGTTCTTTAAGAACTAAAGCAGATGTTTTTATCTATGGTTTGGCACTTTCTAAAAGCGATGGTTCTTTAAGTACTCGTTATAGTAATCAAGGATTTAATTGGGGAACAGCAAGTAATCCATGGCTATTTCGTGCGGGTACAGAAAATGTCAGACAATTTAAAGATAAAGCAGAGAATTTGGGATACTTGGCATTAGAAGCTCCCTTGGCCAAAACAGCGTTAGAAGATCCGGCGAATATAGAAAATACATCTTTTAATATTAAACTTGGATTTTGGTCAGATATTTTCTCTCGTGAGTTAAATTCTAGTCGTGAAGTAAATCCAATTACTGGTGCTCCCATTTCTGGTCTGGACAAAGAGTATCGCTTGCGTACCCAATTTATTGCTAATGGTTTAAGTTTAAATGGTTCGCAAGTGCGTATGTTCCAGACTTTAGAGTCTGATAACAAGAACTATAACCAGACATTCGGTATGGCAAGCCTACTCCGTTTAAATACCAACGATAATCCTGCTGATTTAAGTATCAGACAGACAGATCTAGATCGTAAAGGGATTCGTATAGGCACGGCAACTTTAGATGATTTGGATAGTGAAGTGGCAACCCCGGCAATGAAACGTGGTTCACTGGCACCTATTTTTCATAATACCGAAGGATTATATTTATATAGCCCGAATATCAACTTGGTACTCGGAAATATGTACCAACCATTTATTGTGGGTTCGGAAGGTAATAACATTATTCTAGAAGTAACTCGAATTCCTAAAGTTGCTTCGATTTATAACCAGATTTATCAAAACTATGGTGATGGACTGGGAACAAGTGATCTGAAGGGTTCTACTTGTAATGTCAACTCATGCGGTACAGCTATTGATATCAAGGGAACAAGTTATCAAGGACGTAATGCGACTCACAGTAGTATCGCTATTGGAACGACAGAACGCTTGTCGAATAACATGTTAAGAGCTAAAGATGGAGCTGATGCGACAGGTGTAGTTTTTAAAGGCGTTGATGGATCAATAAAAAATTTAGGTTCTGTCGCAATTGATGGTGTTCTGATTCAACACCTGAAAATTAGAACTACTGGGTTATAAGGGAGTATGGCAATGTTAAATAGACTTTTTCTCACCTTAAGCCTTGGTATAGCACTCTCTAGTCATGCCAATCTGGTAAGTATGTCCACTGCACAGTTAAATGAAACTACGGGTCAGGGAGGAGCAGATTTGAGTTGGACGCTTTCTTTAAACCATGTCTATGCAACAGATATGTCTAAGGAAGATATATACAATAGAAATAATCCACTTGAAGTTTTTTATAAATTGAACCCCACTGCATGCGGTGATGATAAAAAATTCTGTCGTCTCGCTATTTCTCCAAATAACCATGTTGATGCTCAGGGAAATAAAAAATGGCTCGTATTCAAAGGTATTCAAGGAACAATTCAGATTGATAAATTTTCTATAGACGGTACTACAATTATTAATCATCAAAATAATGCTCAATCTGCTATGAAGGTTACATTTTATGACGATAAACCTTTGAAAATACGTAATCTTGGTTTTGAAACCCTAGCCATTGAAACAGGTACCAGTGGTAAAGAAGGTTATGCCAATACTGGAACTTATACAACTTATATGGATCGAACTTATAAAGCAGATGGAAACCCTGCCGAGGTAGAGCAAAATGTTCCTGATTTTGACTTAGGTGCTGAAAAAGGATTCATGGGTCTTAACATGCATGGCAATTTACATATGTCGGGAAACCTGAAGATTTTTAGCTACAACTGCACTGGTAATGGAAGTGGACGCTGTTAAGTACAGGTAGAAATAAGCACAGGAATCAAGCATGAAAAAAATAATAAAATTAAAATTGCTCACATTAAGTATCTGTTTAGCTCATCAGGCGTATGCACTTGAACAAATTGAAGAGCGTGATTTAAGTGGTGTAACTGGTCAAGATGGTATTATTATTACACATGAAATATCACATGCTACTATTAACCAGTTGAATTGGTATGATCCGAATCCTGCTGCTAACCAGAAGATGGGCTTGGGGCTACATAATGTTAAAATTAATGGTGTAGATGACAAACCAATAATAAGCCAGTTGGCAATTGATCTAGGAGGTACGGATCGAGGTACTGGATTACATATTGATGCTAGCCTAGCACCTTTTAACATAATCGCAGACTTAAATCTGGTCAAAAAGCAATGTGTTGGGAGTACGTGCTCAACGGCATTGACTCAAAGCTTAGGGCAGTTGGGAATAAGCACTAAAACACCAATTGGACTTGTGTTGAAGACATCGGCAGGGCTGTTTAATATTAATGATACAGCCTATATGGATTTTCAACTTCAAAATGCCAATATTAGTCATAAACTTGGTAATAACAGCCTGATTTTAAATGATCTGAATTTTAATTTTGCTGGTTCAGGTTACATGTATCTGTCTGAACATGACGGTATTGTCTTAGCTACTAATAACGGCTTACAGGATCATTATATTGATTTAGGCCGTGTTGCAGATACGACTGATGTATCTCTTGAACGTAATAAGGCGACGAATCCTGGACTGAATCTTGACTTGCGTTATCAGGCTAATGGTCAAACAAAAAATATTATGCGCATGGGAGCATCAGGTGCACTCACTAATGCAAGGTTATCTGTAGGTGCAAATCAAGAAGGCATCACCGATTTTGGGACAGCAGGACGTTTAAATGGTGGTAATACCACCGCTAATAATAGTTATGATGCTATAGGTACAGGTGGCTTGCGTCTTGGCATGTCCGCAGAATTTAGTAGTGAGAGTGATACGAATCGTCCAGATCAGTTAAAACCAACCACACTTGAAATCGGCCATACAGGTAAAGACAGTTACGCAGTAGAGTTTTCCAATTTAAGACCATTAACAACCCATGATGCAAATGGTAGCGCACATAAAAAGAATGCTTATATTGACTTTGGTAATATCTATATTAATACCATTCAGGCGAATAACTTAGATTTCCAAATTAATAATAAAATCAAGCAAACTCTGGGCAAAGACAATAATATTATCCAGCAAATACTTTCAGATGGCCAAAATAACTCGAATTTTGCCTTAATTGCCATACGGGATATGGATTTCCAATCCATAGCGGCTAAAGCACGATTCATATCAGATAATTCACTTGCTGAACTTGGCGGTAGCGGGGGAACTTGGGGGATTGGTATTCCAATTTATAATTTAAATGCCAATGTTGCTTTGTCTGGAACACAATATGGACCTGAAGATAAATATGGTATCGCTTACAACATCACAGCTTCCACTGAAGGTTATGGCATAGACACTAAAACTAAGTTACCAAGTACTACTTCAATGATTCTGATTGATGGTCAAGATGGTGTACATGGTGAGGCGGTTAACTATTATGCTGGCTTTAGAAATATAGATGCGCTCATTCAGTCTGAAGGCGTGATAGGTTATGAGGACGAAGGTATTTATATACGAGCCGATAAATTGCTAATAGCAGCAAATGCTGAGCTGGCAATTGGTCAATTACCAGGTTCTAAATATAACTGTCAGGTGGGTACAGGAAATAACTGTGGTCAGTTGGTGCCTTTTGATAACTTTTCCAAGCGTGATGATGTCCTCACTAATATTGCCTTTAAACTGGATGGCAATGGGGAGTTAATGATCATTCCAGGTGTGGATCCAACTCCTTCCTCTCCAAATAGCAATTTTCTCTCATTTGATGCTAACTTCAAATTTAGACCTTTAAGCGTCGAAGAAAAAGCTGATAGTAATAACTTGGGCAGTTATTTTAGTTTGAGTAATATAGATGGCCCAGAAGATAATTTGAAGATTTCAGCAATCAATTTTAATCGTATGGAAGGGCATTTAGCACTTAAAGCTAAAGTTAAGCTCAGTGCTGATACTGTGACTTTAGATAATCAGGTTCATTTGAACAAAAGCAAGGATATCAATCAGCCATTTCGAACTAATTTTGCTATGTTGACTAATAATAAAATGCAAAATATGGCCAATATTGCCATTACAGGTGGCACCTTGCGCAGCACTATGGGAATCACACCGCGCTAGGTATAAATACAGGAATATAATTATGAAAAAAATGATTTTAAGCACTCTTTTTGTCTCAATTTTAGCGAGTGCTAATCCTGCTTTAGGTATGACTTCTTTGAATGATCAAGAATTGTCAGCTGTAGAAGGACAAGCTTTGTTAAATATGGAAAAAAATTACGATGCTTCACAAGGCCTGAATTTCTTTAAACTGAGTATTGAAGCGATCATGGAACTCAATGCTAACATTAAGAGTTTGCAGCTTGGATGTGGTGGTGATAATGGTGCACAGGGTTGTGATATTGATATTTCGAATATTGCTCTCAGTGGTTATACTTCTAAGACAGATCAGACAGGAAGCCCGTTGTTTGAGGGAGATCGTGCTGCTACTAGTGCTGAGATCACCAATCCATTTCTGGAGTTTGCAATTAAAGGAGATAGTGCTGCAACGCGTGAAGTTGTAGGATTTCGCTTAGGAGCAGAAAAGATACTAGGCTTATTAACTTTAGGAACTGAAAATACGCAAAATCCAACAGATGGTATCAAAAGTTTCAGTGGGTATATGAAGATGGCACAAACTACTGGTCACTCTTTTACTAAAAAGGCAACCTTTGGCGCTAGTTCAGATCAAATCATACAAGGTAACTTGACTGCATTGGGGCAAGACCGAACTTATACCAGTAAGCCCGGTGCTGAAGGTCATACTGGTATTACTGTCCCTTCGATGCGTGCAGACTTTGTGATGCCAGAAACAATAGTAACAGGTAGGCGTATCAATTCTGCAACTGTATATGGTATTCGTTCTACTTTGAAATCTATTCCGCTTGCTGCAGCAGAATCTGGGAAATCTTTACCAGGTGAAGTGGTAGGAACTCCAGACTTTAGTAAAGATCAGTTATATGTAGAGTTTCCAGCCCTGATTAAACTTGGTTCATTAGATGTAGGGGATCACTCCTTTTTCAAAATGAGTGAAGGATCAACACTTGAGAACCTGAATTTGGATATTACTTTTGTTCAGGCACTCAATATGATTCATAATATTCCTTTAAGTGGTAGTGGTGGATATTTATCTCTACAAAAAAATCCAGTACATTGGTTGGGTGCAGATGATGCGGATACTGCTCAATCAGGGTGGTGGATGTCTTTTAAAGATCCAATTCAACTGGGGCATTTACAGACTTTAGAACAAGTAGATGTATCTGCCGTATTGCCACAAGTTGCTGAAGCACTTACAACCGAATTAATGCAATCTTATCATAATGTTGATGTAAACTTACTTGAGGCTCTAGGCTCACTGGCAAAAGTACCTATTGAACGTAAGATGAATATTAACGTTGGTCCTTATACTAATTATACCAATGGTTCACCAGCAACTCTAACTCTAAAAAATCAGATTTTAAGTAACCAGTCAGTTACACCCAACTGTTTCGGTGGTCACAAATTCTGCTAATACAATATAAAAAAATCCCGCATTTCGTGGGATTTTTTTATATTCAGAAAAAAATTATTTTGCAATTTTTGCTAATAACTCTTCTTTAGAAAGGTTGACTGATTCAGCATCACGGCGACCTTTATATTCAAAAGTGCCTGCATCCAGACCTTTTTCACCAATCACGATACGGTGTGGAATACCAGTTAGCTCAAGGTCAGAGAATTTTACCCCTGGACGTTCATTACGATCATCCAGCAGTACGTCATAACCTGCAGCTTGAAGCTCTGCATAAAGCGCTTCAGCAGCTTCTAAAGTACGCGGTGATTTGTGCGCATTCATCGGCACAATGGCAACTTCAAATGGTGCAATTGCAGCTGGCCAGATGATGCCTTTCTCATCATAGTTTTGCTCAATTGCAGACGCAACCACACGAGTCACACCGATACCGTAACAACCCATCGTTACAGTAAATGGCTTACCATCTTCACCAAGGACTTTACAGCCTAACGCTTCTGAGTATTTTTTGCCTAACTGGAAGATATGACCGACTTCGATACCACGCTTGATTTGAAGCGTGCCTTTACCATCTGGAGATGGATCACCTTCAACTACATTACGCAGGTCATAAACCTCAGTAAATTGTGCGTCACGGTCCCAGTTTACACCAGTCGCATGCTTGTCAGCTTCGTTTGCACCCGAAACGAAGTCAGACAGTACAGAAGCAGCACGGTCAGCAATGACCGTAATCCCTTTTTCTACCAGACCTTGTGGACCTACAAAACCTGCCGTTAAGCCAAGTTCAGCAAGTTGAGCTTCAGTTGCAAACGCTAAAGGAGCAGCAATTTGTGGATGCTTTTCAGCTTTAATTTCATTCAGTTCGTGGTCGCCACGAAGGAACAAAGCAACAACTGGAGCAGGCTGATCCGCTTCTTTTGCAACGCCTTGAACGAGGAGAGCTTTCACTGAATGTGCAGGATCAGTACCCAGGAAGTGAGATACATCAGCAATGGTTTTTTGATTTGGCGTGTCAACAACTTTTAATTCTTGAGCGGGTGCAGCGCGTTCGCCAACCAGAACTGCTTCAGCCATTTCGATGTTCGCTGCATAATCCGACTCAGTCGAGAATGCGATATCATCTTCGCCGCTTGAAGCCAGAACGTGGAATTCGTGAGAACCTGAACCACCGATTGAACCGGTATCCGCCTGTACTGGACGGAAATTTAAACCTAAACGAGTAAAGATTTTGCAGTACGCATCATACATCTTGTCGTAAGTTTCTTGTAGTGATTCCTGGTCTGCGTGAAAAGAATATGCATCTTTCATGATGAATTCACGTGAACGCATTACACCAAAACGTGGACGAATTTCGTCCCGGAATTTAGTCTGTACTTGATAGAAATTGGCAGGCAATTGCTTATAGCTTTTTAACTCATTGCGCGCAAGATCAGTAATGACTTCTTCGTGTGTAGGACCAAGTACGAAATCATTGGTATGACGGTCTTTGAAACGAAGCAGTTCAGGACCATATTGAACATAACGGCCAGATTCTTCCCAAAGTGAAGCAGGCTGAGTTACCGGCATCAACACCTGTAATGAACCAGCACGATCCATTTCTTCTCGAACGATCGCTTCAACTTTATTTAATACGCGAACGCCCATCGGCAGCCAGGTATATAAACCTGAAGCCAACTTACGAATCATACCGGCACGAAGCATTAGCTGATGTGAAATAACTTCAGCATCGTTCGGGGTTTCTCTCAACGTTGCAAATAAAAAGCGACTCGCGCGCATGGAAACTGTCCTAAAAAATTAAGCGTTAAAGCAGAGATTATACAATAAAAAATGAGGTGAACATTTCAGAATGTCACCCCACTGTTATGAAATAAATTATGACATGATTTTACGTGTATGGCGCAGCATAAAATTTTTAAAGTCATCTAAATAAGTAAAGATGACTGGAACAACGACTAAGGTCAGCAGGGTGGAGGTGATCACCCCGCCAATCACCGCATGTGCCATAGGTGCACTTTGTTCACCACCTTCACCGAGTCCAAGTGCGAGTGGAACCATACCCATGACCATGGCACTCGTTGTCATCAGGATTGGACGTAAACGGGTCTTACCTGAAGCAATAATAGCCTCATAACGATCTTCGCCACGGTCCATGGCTTTCTTGATGAAGTCAATCAGCAGGATAGCATTTTTGGTCACTAGACCCATCAACATAATGATCCCGATGATCGAGAACAGGTTCATGGTCGAGTTAAACAGGAACAGGGCTAGGAATACACCAATCAAGGACAAGGGCAACGAAGCCATGATCGCAGCTGGGTGAATAAAGCTGTTGAACTGTGAACCGAGTACAATATAAATGAACACGATCGATAGAGTTATCGCTGTCAGGGCATAACCTGCAGATTCAGCCATATCAGCATTGGCGCCTTGAGTGTCAAAGCTATAGCCCGGTGGTAAGTCAAAATCAGCCTGTACTTTGCTAATGTCCGTACCGATATCGCCTGCAGGACGACCAGCTGTATTGGCTTCTACCAGTACTTCACGCGCCAGATCACGGCGGTTAATCTGGGATGCTCCAAGTTTTTCCTCAAATTTTGTCACACTTGAGAGGGGAACCATGATTGGTTGACCATTCGCATCGGCCTTATTTGATGTGAGATACATATTTTGTAAGTCACTTGGTAGAGTACGTTTATCTTCAGTCAGACGTAGATTCACGTCATAGGTTTCACCTTTTTCATCTTGCCAGGAGGTGACATCATCACCAGCAATTAACGGACGTATGACATTAGCAATCTGATTAACTGAAAGACCAAGATCACTTGCCAGTACACGATTGACCTGTACACTCAGAGTAGGCTTGGGTTCTTTCAATGAACTTTCAAGGTCAACCACACCCTCTACTTTGCTAATCTCTGCCATAAAGCGGTCAGAAATTTTTTGTAATTCATCCAGATCTGGCCCTTTAATAGAGATCATGATGGGCTTTTGCCCACCAGAAACAGTTTCGTCTGCGGAGGCGACTGAAGTAATGGTAATCCCACCTACAGACTGCAAGCGCTCGCGGAATTCATTGTTAAGGTCGTTCAGGGTTTTTTCACGTTCAGTCCGTGGTGTCACGGTAACGCGCAGACTGACATGGTTTTTGCCCCGATCGGTAACCCCATTAATGACGCCATAAGTCGCACGTACATCCGGATGTTTACGGATGATCTGATCAACCTGCTGGAGTTTGGCCTGAGAATATTCCAAAGATGAATCAACCGGAGTTTCAAATTTAATCCGGATTTCACCTTTGTCTGGTACAGGTACAAATTCGGTACCAATCAATTTGGAGAGTCCGAGAGCGCCAAATAGAGAAGCAACCGCAATTAAAATCGTGATTAATCTAAAACGCAGTGCCAGTTTGAGTAATTTTTCGTAGACATCGCTTAAGCCATCGAGCTTATTGGAAATCCAGGTAAAAAAGCGTTTTACCGCGTTGGGTTTTTTATTTGGATCCTTTTTACGCTCTGCCCAATGCGCAGACAGCATTGGATCCAGGGTAAAGCTGACAAACATGGAAATCAGCACAGCGGTACTCACCGCGACGCCAAATTGAAAGAAGAAACGACCAATAATACCGCCCATAAAAGCAACGGGTAAAAAGACTGCAACAATGGTCAGAGTTGTGGCGAGAACAGCCAGACCAATTTCTTTGGTGCCATCCAGAGCGGCAGTGACATGGTCTTTGCCCATATCACTGTGACGTACAATATTTTCCCGGACCACAATGGCATCATCAATCAACAGACCAATACTGAGCGAAAGTGCCAGCAGCGTCATCATATTGATGGTGAAACCAAAGGCCCAGATAAAGGTTAAGGTACCAAGCAGGGCAATCGGTAGAGTAAGGCCAGTAATGACAGTAGAACGGAAAGAACCTAAAAATAGCAATACGATCAGTACTGCAAGCACAGCCCCTTCAATGATGGTTCGTGCCACATCGCCAATCGTTCCACGAATGCTTTTGGAGGAATCGACCACCACTTGCAAGGTCGTACCTTGCGGGAGCTGGGCTTTAATGCTTTCTAAAGTTTTATAAGTTTCATCGACAACTTCAATAACATTAGAGTCAGAACTACGCAGAATATCAATAGCCACTGCTGCCTTGCCATCCAGGAAAGCACCTGTTTCCAGTTCGGCCTGACTATCCTCAATCTTGGCAACCTGTTTCAGGAAAATAGGCGCACCATTTTTATTAGCAATGACTAGGTCCCCAAAGGCTTGTGGATGCAGCACTTTAGAATTGATTTCAATCACCAGCTCAGAATTGCCAGATTTCAGCGTACCACCAGGAACTTCAACATTTTCAGATTTCAGTGTGTTAATGACACTGTCTACACCAATCCCAAAAGCTTGTAATTTTTGTGGTTCAACCTGAATACGGATCTGACGCTGGGCATCACCGAGCAGGTTGACTGTACCCACACCGGGAACAGTACGTAGCTGCGGCACAATACGTTGATCAAGATAAGAACTTAATGATTTGAGATCCATTTTGTCGGATTCGAATACGATCGACATGACTGCATTGGCAGATGGGTCATAACGCTCAACCACGGGTTCCTGAATTTCATCACGAAAATCAGCAGTAACAGACGCAATTTTATCTCTCACATCCTGTGCAGCAGTGGTTGATGGTACATCCAGGTTAAATTCTGCCGTAATCATCGACAGGCCTTCACTGGATTGTGAAATCACTTGCTTAAGGCCAGAAATGGTATTGATCTGGTCTTCCAGTTTTTTGGTGATCTCAGATTCAACCGTTTCAGGAGAAGCACCTGGATAGTTGGTATAGACCACCACAAAGGGGAAATCCACATCGGGAAACTCTTCCACACCCATACGTTGCCAGGAAGCGAGGCCCAGTACCATCAAACAGAACATCATCATGATGGTGAATACAGGAAACTTCACACTAATACGCGTCAACCACATCTTGATAATCCTTTTATGATTTTAGTTCTGGCCAAGGGTGACGGTTTTATTAATATCGGCATCCGTGAAGCTGATTCGACTGATCCGATCACTACTTTCAAGTCCGCGAACGACGGCAAGATTATCGTTATAACGTTGTTCTAGTACATCCACATTTACTTTGATGATCTTATTCTGGCGAACAGCCCAGACATAAGGCTTATTCTGAATATCCCGAATAGTATCCAGAGGAATCAGTTGTCCGGAAATCTGACGAGCACTGAGAATCTCGCCATCCACAAAGGAGCCGATACTTAAAGAAGTAATGGTTTCATTTGGACGAGCAAAGAATTCAATCTGACGACTGGCCTGATCTGCAATAGGCGAAATCCGGCTGATATTGGCAGTAAGCAGGTTTGGATTGCCCTGAATACGGTATTCAATTTTACTGCCAGTTTTCAGGTCAGCCTGCATGTCGCTCGGCACTTTAGCCTGAATTTCCAGTTGATCTGGATCGACAATTTCAAAAATGGTTTGACCGGGAGCGACAGTCTGACCTGGCTCAACCTGACGTTGGGTAATTACCCCACTAATCGGGCTGCTAATGATGCCATCCCGATCTGCCTTTTGTGCAATATCGACATTGGCCTGTTGTGCACGAACATTTTCTAATTGTGTTTGATAGTCGACACGGCTTTGTTCATATTCAGCTTTGGAAATAAAACCTTGATTGAGTAGGCGCTGCTTACGTTCCATCATGAGGCGTGTCTGATTCGCCTGTGCTTGAGCCGATGCACGATTGGCCTGAGCCTGTGCAAGACGCGCAGCATTATCCTGATTATTCAGGCGAACCAGCACCTGACCTTTCTGAACGCGTTGCCCGACTTGAGCATTGACACTGGTCGCTGTAGCGGTCACCTGAGCCTGAATGCTACTTTGATTTACTGCACGGATAGTCCCGGTAAATGCTGTTTTTTGCACAGCATTGCCTGTCTTCACCTCAATCAGGTCTTGAGCAATCAGTTCTACAGTGTTTTGATTTTTTGAGGGCGTTGAATCAGCTGTTTCTTGTTTATTACATGCAGTTAGGAGCAGACTCATACAGAGCAGACTCATGACAAAAGTAGAGCGACTGATATTATTTTTCGAAAAATAAGTATGCTGTGCAGGGTGCATAGGAATCCTTTTTATAGCGCTGACCACAGAAGCAGCATCAGGAATAAAAGATTATTCAAGCGCTTTTAAACGCTGGATAATTCTGTCGTATTCTGCTTCCTGATTTCGATAGCGACTTTGTAAAGATTGAATATTTTCTTTTTGTGCAGTCAGATTTTTTTCATTGGTAACTAAGGTTTTTTTAAGGTGCTCAGGTACATTTTTACCTTTACGCAGAAATTCACGTTCCTGACGTACAAACATAATCCGATCTTTTTGTAGCTGCTTAAGTTGCTCTTGTTGGAAAGCCATTTGCTTTTTCAGCTGAGAGAGTACTTCATTCTTTTTTTGTAATGCAATCTGACTATTATTATAGGCACGTTTTAACTTCTGGTCTTCTGCCTGTTGTCTGGCATGTGCTGCGCGTTGAGGTGCCTGACGAATATCTGCTTCAACATTATAAGGTTTGGCGCGCTGAATCACCTGCATATTCTGATCTAGGGCTTCATAGCCATAACGAATATGGTTGGGGGTCACGTTGCTGCTAATATTTGCTACCCCCTTATGATCATAATAACGATACCATTTTGCTTTTTGAGGCACGTTATTTGTTGTAGATGCATGGCTAATAGTCAACATGGTTTGCAGCATAAGTACCATTAAAACAGCAGTCTGCCTGATTATGGATTTTCTTTGACCCATATAAGCAGGTTTTTCCCCAAACTGGCGCATTATCGGCTCCGCGAAAAAAGTTTACTAATAAAGTTCTTTTAAAGTTGACTAAATTACTTAATTAGAAGTAATAATATTGGTATATTATTCCTAATTCCGACAATAAAAAACTATTACCACTCAAAAAAAAATCATTGAAATAGGGAAAGTGTGAAGTCGTTATTGAAATTATAATTTTTTGACTACTTGTGTAGAAAATGCTCGTTGATAATCTCTAGACAGGTATGTTAAAAATAATCGACACTTATATAAAATTCCGCTATAAGCCTGTGGTCGCTTATGGTTTCTGAATGGGAAGGGGTAAGAAATGGACGATAAATTCCAAAATCTAAAAGTGATGGTCATTGATGATTCAAAAACCATTCGTCGTACAGCAGAAACTCTTCTTCAGCGTGAAGGTTGTGAAGTCATTACCGCAGTAGACGGTTTTGAAGCATTGTCAAAAATTGCAGAAGCAAATCCCGACATCGTTTTTGTAGATATCATGATGCCTCGCCTTGATGGGTATCAGACTTGTGCCTTAATTAAAAACTCGCAAAGTTATCAGAACATTCCTGTTATTATGCTATCGAGTAAAGATGGTTTGTTCGATCAGGCCAAAGGCCGTGTGGTAGGTTCAGATGAATATCTCACCAAGCCATTTAGCAAAGATGAGTTGCTTACCGCAATCCGCAACCATATCAGTGCTTAATTTATTTGATTTTTTCTTGGGGAAATTGGCATGCCACGTATTCTAATCGTAGATGATTCACCGACCGAAACTTTTCGTTTCCGCGAAATTCTATCCAAGCACGGCTTTGACGTGATTGAAGCAGCAAATGGGGCTGATGGGGTGACCATGGCGCAGGCAGAATTACCTGATCTGGTGTTAATGGATGTCGTCATGCCAGGGGTAAACGGTTTTCAGGCGACACGTCAGATCGCTCGTGGGGCAACAACCAAACATATTCCAATTGTCATTGTAAGTACCAAGGATCAGGCAACTGACCGTGTATGGGGTAAGCGTCAGGGTGCAGCAGATTATCTGACCAAACCTGTAGATGAAAATCAGTTAATTGATGTGATTAAGCAACACCTCAATGCAGGATAAGCGCTATGGCAGCGAATGGATTTATCGAACTGCTTCGGATTGCGAAACGGGGTAACAAAAACTACGTTTCCAATGACAACGAAGTCAACCGATGGTCAGGCATTGCTTTTGAAATGATGGGGCAATATTTTGTTGCTCCGCTCGGGGAAGTATCGGAAGTTATCTATCCGCCAAAATATACACCTGTTCCCAATACTCAGCCATGGGTAGTGGGACTGGCAAATATTCGGGGCAGACTGCTTTCAGTTTCAGATCTGGCTCAATACATGTCTGGACATAGAAGCCAGTATTCACCTACTCAAAAAGTATTATGCATTAACCATAATGATCAGTATGTCGGCCTGGTTGTAGATCAGGTTTTGGGGATTCAACACTTTAATAAGAAAAGTTTCTTTTCTAAAACAACTGAATTAGACAAAAATTTACAGGAATATTGTCAGGGGTATTTCCACCAGCACAATCAGCAGTGGCATGTCTTTTTATTCAGTCGTTTGTTGCAAAATCCAAAATACATGAATGCATCTATAAAATTTATAAATTAATTGTCGCACGAAAGTAAAAAGGGCGTAAATTCGGGGAGAAGCTTTATGGGCTTTAAGCTTAAGAAGAAAAATACAGGCGAGAGTAGCCGCAGCGGCGGTAATGCTTTTTTAGCCAAGATTCAATCACAAGCAGATCAGCTATCACGTGTATTTGGGGATAGTGAAAAGTCTAAGCCACTCATTTACGGAGCAATTGGCTGTCTCGTAGCTGCAACTATCACGCTGTTATACCTTTTCTATAGCGTTCCTCGTGCCAACGAACTTACACAAAGTTTGGGTGAATTGCGTCTACTTTCACAAACCATTTCGCGTCAAGCAACTGAAGCGACTGCTTCCGGTACGCCTGAGGCGATGAAGAATCTGACCGAATCACAGCAGTCATTTGCTGAAAATCTGGAAACAGTAAAAAGTATCCATTCGAATAATGAAGCCCTGCAAGCGGTAGACAAGCAATGGACTGAAGTATCTTCAAGTATTGACCTGATTTCTTCACAACAAAAAATCATTAACCAACTTTACGATACTAACATCGCGATTGGTGAAGCAATTCCAGGGATTCAGGCAGAATATAACCTGATGGTCGATCAGATGGCACGTCAGGACATGCCGTCGAACCAGGTGGTTATTGCGAAAAACCAGGTATTCATTGCAGAACGTATCTTGCGTTCGATCAGCTTGGTGTTAACGGGTACAGATGGTTCACGTGAGTCTGCAGATGACTTCAGTTCGGATACTGAAACATTCGGTGCTTACTTAAATGCACAGTTAGATGGTTCAGCACAACTGGGTGTACAACGTATTGATGATCCGAACTTACGTGAGTCATTAGAAGGTATTAAAGCTGAATATGATGATGTATTACAGTCAGCTGCATCTACAATTTTGAAAAACTCAGCGCAGATTGTAAAAGTACGTCAGGCATCTGCATCTATTTTTTCTCAATCTGACCAACTATTAGATAACCTGAACAAACTATCAGGTGGTTCAACCTTAAAAACAGTTATTCCGGCAATATTGTTACTTACCTTCCTGGCTGGCTTCATTGTTTGCGTATTCCGTTTACTTTCATTACGTGGTGCATCGGATAAACAACGTGTAACTCGCCTACAAGAAGAATATGACCGTAACCAGAATGCGATTCTTCGTTTACTTGACGAAATTGCCGACCTTGCAGATGGTGACTTACGTTCATATGCAACGGTATCTGAAGATTTTACTGGTGCGATTGCTGACTCGATTAACTTCGCAATCGATCAATTACGTGACCTGGTATCGCGTATTACTGAAACATCTCAGGAAGTTGCACAATATACTGCAACTACTCAGAGCATTACCAACCAGTTAGCCGAAGCATCTGAACACCAGGCACAAGAGATTGCCGGGGCATCTGCAGCGATTAACGAAATGGCACTGTCGATTGACCAGGTATCTGCCAACGCCGAAGAGTCTGCTGTCGTTGCAGAACGTTCAGTACAAATTGCAGCAAATGGTGCAGACGTTGTACATCGTTCTATTGAGGGTATGGATACGATTCGTGAACAGATCCAGGAAACCTCTAAACGTATTAAACGTTTGGGTGAGTCTTCTCAAGAGATTGGTAACATCGTCGCACTGATTAACGATATTGCCGATCAGACGAACATCCTGGCATTGAACGCTGCGATTCAGGCGTCTATGGCGGGTGAAGCAGGCCGTGGTTTCGCCGTAGTTGCCGATGAAGTACAGCGTCTGGCAGAACGTTCTGCATCTGCGACCAAGCAGATTGAAGGCCTGGTAAAAACCATTCAGACCGATACCAACGAAGCTGTAATTTCGATGGAACAGACTACTGCCGAAGTTGTGCGTGGTGCGAACCTGTCTAAAGATGCCGGTGTGGCACTAGACGAGATTCAAACCGTATCGAATAACCTTGCAAAACTGATTGCGAACATTTCCGATGCAGCAAAACTTCAGGCCGCATCTGCGGGTCATATTGCAACGACGATGAACGTTGTACAGGAAATTACTTCACAAACAACGACTGCAACCTTCGATACGGCACGTTCGGTATCTGAACTTGCCAATATGGCCGATGCATTACGTGAATCTGTATCTGACTTTAAACTTCCAGAATAAGTCAGACAAATTTGGGGGAAGGAGCGTGTCTTAATCCCGGTTAGGACACCTCCACATACAGATCAAGCCTCGACAAGATGTACTTAACTTCAAACGTTAGGTCTCGCGTGACGGTCACAATCAAGTTTGAGCGCCCTTCTTGGCGGCAGAACGTAAGAAGCCTTAGCTATGAAAGAAATATTAAAAGATCTAGTTGAAACAACAGCGCTTCCTGAAGATAGTTATCTTGATCAAGATGCTGAAATTTTAGAGATATTTGTCGAAGAGATTGAAGAAATCTTTGTCGAGTTAAATACTTTATTGCCACAGTGGTTTGCCACACCAGATCATCAAGAAACATTAACCACCATTCGCCGCCATTTCCATACGCTGAAAGGTTCGGGTCGTATGGTCGGTGCGAAGCAGGCGGGTGAAATTGCCTGGGCAGTTGAAGATACTTTGAACCGTGTACTTTCAGGTTCAATCAAATTAACACCAGTCATTCAGAAGTTTGCGCAAGCAACTTTAAATATCTATCAATATATATTGTATCCATGCTTTAAGCAGGTACAGCCATTAACCATTGATTTACGTCCAGTCGTACTTTTAGGACAACAATTACAACAGCAATTGAGTCCAGAACCGGCACTTGAAGAATTATTGCTACTTGCGGACAATCT
Source organism: Acinetobacter sp. LCT-H3 (assembly GCF_001866125.1). Classification (NCBI taxonomy): domain Bacteria; kingdom Pseudomonadati; phylum Pseudomonadota; class Gammaproteobacteria; order Moraxellales; family Moraxellaceae; genus Acinetobacter; species Acinetobacter sp. LCT-H3. Next base: position 21,308 of record NZ_MODX01000030.1, read on the forward strand.
GACTGCTGAAGGTCAGCTAACAGGTCTTGAACTTGCGGATACTGCAGAAGCAGATTCATCAATAGCAGAGATTGCTGAAACTGCTACCGCAGAACGAGTAGAAGTTGCTGAAGAACGTACTGACCTTGAAGAAACGGTAGCGATCTTTGTTGAAGAAGCCGAGGAACATCTGGCGACAATCCATGATTTCCTGAAACACGAAAATAGTGCCAAGCAAGACTATAATGGCCTGATTCGTGCATTGCATACCCTGCGTGGCAGCTCTTCTATGGCACAGATTGATGATATCTGTGAGGCCAGCGTTAAAGTAGAGAATTTATTTAAAACGCTGGTTCAGGATGAAATTGCTTCAACTTCCAAAGAAACAGCACTATTACAGCAATATTCAGAATTTATCGGTGATTATTTACATCTATTGAAACAGGGTAACACTGAAAAGCTGGCAGGGATTTCTGCTACTTTTGAGGATGCCTGGGATACCTATGGCTTTACTGTGACTGAACAGCAGGATGCTGATCAATCTCAAGGTATGGTTACACGTCTGGTTGAACTGAATATTGATCAGTTACTGGATGCCGAATTTGAGTTTGATAAGCGGGTACTTGAAGAATATCCAGATTATATTGAAGCTTTAAGCCAGCAAGCCGCAGAGCTGATGGTACATACGGATAACCGTGCATCGATCGGTATTCATGAATTCGCATCCCAGTTAAAAGCAGCTTATGATGCTTTGCTGGCGAGACCGGTCTTGCTTGAAAGTGATTATGCCTTTGAACTTTTTGCACAGGCACACCAGGAATTTATTCACCTGTTCGATACGCTCGCGGCAGGACAGCGGGTGATTTTGAATGCCGAAGTTGAAAAACTTCTGGCGGATCTGTCTGCCTTTGTACAGCAAGACATCGAAGTATTCGCTACAGACAAAGTTGTTGAAACTGAGGTACCTGCGCCAGTAGAGTCAGATATATCCACAGCAGTTGATTTTACTGGGCTCAGCCAGCGTATTGTAGCTGATCGTCAGCAGCAGGACGCTGAAGATGCGAACCGTGATTTCGATGAAGACTTGCTGGATATCTTCCTGGAAGAAGCAGATGAGTTGCTGGCAGGCATTGATGAAGACCTGAATACCTGGTCCAAAGAACCTGAAAATACCCACTCATTGAACAATCTGATGCGTTATTTGCATACCCTGAAGGGGGGTGCAAACATGATTGCTGCCACGCATATCGGTTCGATTGCACATGAGCTGGAAAGTATTTATGAGCGCGTGATCCGTCAGCAGATTACCGTAACACCTGCATTGATCCAGATTATCCGCCTGGTACAGGATAACGTGTCAGACCGTATCCAGAGTATTCGTGATGATAAGATTGATTATCCGGCACCTGAAGCTATTCATATGCTGCAAAATATCCAGGCACTTGTGGCTGGAACAGCTACTGCAACTCCGGTAGCTGCTGTTGAGACGGTAGAAGCAGAGACTTCTGTAGAACTAGAAGTTATTGACGATGCATCGGAATCTGCTGAGATCGTTGTGGAATCACAAGCGCTTGAGCGAGTAGACGGCTTTGAAACTGAATCTGTTCCTGCATCAGATGAGCAAATTCAGGAAGATCAGTCAGGCGAAACACTTACTGCTGAGTCAGCTGAATCTATGCTTGCTGATGAAGATGATCTACAATCGATTGTTGAAGAAACCTTCCTGGAAGAATCGCAAGAGATTCTGGAAAATGCAGAAAAATTACTGAACCAATGGTTCGATCAGCGAAGTGACCGTAGCTTATTGCTGCAACTTCAGCGTGCTGCCCACAGTATCAAGGGTGGCGCCCGCATGATCAGCAATGAAAGCATCGCAAGTATTGCTTATGGTCTGGAAAGTGCATTTGAACAGTTTGCTGTTCATCATTTTAACTCCAATGCCTATGACAGTCTGCTGCAAAAGACCCTGAAATGGCTGGGTCAAGCCATTTTTGATCATGATTACAATGGTTTTGAGCAAATCAAAGCAGCGCTGGATGCGATTGAGTTTGTAGATGTCACTGCACAGCTACCTGAACGTCTGACCAAAACTGAAAGTCTGGAAGTTACAACTGGCTTCGAGTTTGTTCAGGGTGATGGTACTGAACCACCAAATATGATGGGTGAGTGGGCTGAGAACACCTCAAGCGATAGCAGTAACGAGATGATCCGTATTTCAGCCGAACTGGTCGAGAAGATGATTGACCTGTCAGGCGAAAATGCAATTAACCGTTCGCGTATCGAGATGGATCTGGGACAGCTCGGCAATACCTTAAATGAGATGGAACTGGCGATCAAACGTCTGGCTGATCAGCTGCGCCGTATGGAAGGCGAGCTGGAGTCTCAGATTATTGCCAAACATGGCTCAGAAAACTCACGCTATGCTGACTTCGACCCCTTGGAGATGGACCAATATTCATCCCTAAACCAGTTATCTAAATCTCTTGCTGAATCTGCATCGGACTTGGTCGACTTTAAGACCACGCTCGCGGAAAAAATCCGTGATACCGAAGGTTTGCTATTGCAACAGTCGCGTATCCAGGCTGAGATTCAGGAAAGTCTGATGCGTACCCGTCTGGTACCATTTGACCGTATGTTGCCACGTTTACAACGTATTGTGCGTCAAACTTCGACTACACTGAACCGTCCGGCAGAGCTGATTGTTCAGAATACTGAAGGTGAACTCGACCGTACCATTCTGGAACGTCTGGTAAACCCATTTGAGCACATGCTACGTAACGCGATTGACCATGGTCTGGAAGATACTGCAGAACGGCTTGCGCTGAATAAGCCAGAAGTCGGTTCAATTGTCCTGAACATTAGCCGTCAGGGTACCGATGTCATTATCTCCTTTAGTGATGATGGTAAGGGAATTGATGCGGAGAGTATTCGTGCTAAAGCCATCAGTCTGGACTTGATCAAAGCGGAACAGCAGGTGGATCAGGAAGAATTGCTGCAATTCATCTTCCATCCAGGTTTCAGTACGGCTAAAGCAGTCACCCAGATTTCGGGTCGAGGTGTTGGTCTGGACGTGGTACAAAGCGAAATCAAAACGCTGGGCGGTCACGTTTCGGTAAATTCTGAACTGGGCAAAGGCACGACCTTTACGATTCGCGTACCGACCACTGTGGCCGTCAGTGATGCCTTAATGGTGAAAGCGGGTGACCAGCAATTTGCCATTTCTCTGGCACAGATTGACCGTATTGTCCGTATTGCACCAGCAACACTGGAAACTTACTTCAACAGTAAGGATGATTACTTCAAGATTGATGGTGTGAACTACAAGCTGCGCTATCTGTCTGAGTTTGTCTCTAATCAGCCAATTCCACGTTTGAACAATGTTGCGCATTCATTACCAGTACTCCTTATCAAGGGTAATGGTGGTCAAAGTATCGCTTTGCTGGTGGATCAATTAGTTGGCTCACGTGCACAGATCGTAGTGAAACCGATTGGACAGCAGTTTGCCAGTGTGGGTGTGATTGCAGGGGCAACCATTCTTGGTGATGGTCAGGTCTGTCTGATTCTGGATGGTCAGAATATTGCCCGTCAGGTTCAGGCGACTCAGCGTATCAAACAGTTATCTGATCAGCAGGATCTGTCGCGTCGTGGTAATGCACGTCGTCTGGTCATGATTGTCGATGACTCGGTAACTGTACGTAAGGTAACGTCACGTCTGTTAGAGCGTCAGGGTTATGATATTGTCACTGCCAAAGATGGTGTCGACGCGATTGAACAGTTGGAAAATGTCCGTCCAGACCTGATGTTGCTGGATATTGAAATGCCACGTATGGATGGTTTCGAAGTAACTAACCTGGTTCGCCATCATGATATTCACCGCAACTTGCCAATTATCATGATCACCTCACGTACTGGGGAGAAGCATCGTGAGCGTGCCTTCAGTCTGGGTGTAACACACTATATGGGTAAACCGTTCCAGGAAGCGGAGCTGCTTGCCAATGTTCAAGAATTAATTGCTGCTCAACAGGGGTAATGAATGAATAGTCAGACTAACGTGAACGCAGTGTCGGCCGATAAAATCAGCCAGCAGGAGCTACAGCATCTCATTACCGTATCTACGGGATTTATTGATGCGTATATCATCGACTGTCATGGCAAGGATCCGATGTTGCTGCCGCAGAACATTGTTCTGTCAGCGCTGGATAGTGCTACACAGGTAAAAACTGTAGAGTGGCATGATGCACAACTTCCAGTTTATGCAGTGAATGATCCAGACCGTAAGAATGGTGTAGCATTAGTCATTGAAGGGGATGAAGCGAATCAGCGTTTTGCCCTGATGTGCAATGAAATGCCCAAGACCATCCGTTTACGTATTTCGGAAATTGTCGATGATGAACGCGAAGTGACAGATCCGACGATTTTCCAGTATGTACGTATGGGCGAGGCGATGTACCATATTCCGCAGATGGCACATATTCAGTCCTTGGTCGGCCATTAAGCTATATAGATCTAAGAATATAAAAAAGGAACTCAACGGAGTTCCTTTTTTATTTGGAGCTTTTCAATCTGGCTTAGTTTGCTAACAGATTGATCAGGATTTTTTCGTAAATTTCAGCTAGTGGTTCCAGATCGGCGATATCGACATGCTCATTGATCTGGTGAATCGTTGCATTTAATACACCTAACTCAAGCACCTGAGCACCGGTAGGAGCAATGAAACGGCCATCTGAAGTGCCGCCAGAAGTTGACAGTTCAGTTTCTGTACCAGTGACATCACGAATTGCATCTTTGGCAGCATTGACCAACTCACCCACTGGGGTCAGGAATGGCAAGCCAGATAAAGTCCATGAAACATCGTAATCCACCCCATGACGATCCAGAACTTCTAAAGTGCGTGCTTTTAATTCGTCAGCAGTCACTTCAGTTGAATAACGCCAGTTGCACAGCAAATTCATTGTGCCTGGAACAACGTTGGTTGCACCTGTGCCAGCATTGATATTAGAAATCTGGAAAGAGGTTGCCGGGAAGTATTCGTTGCCATTATCCCAAATAGTTTCACAGAGTTCAGCGATGGCTTTAGATGCAGTATGAATTGGATTCACAGCAAGATGTGGATAGGCCACATGACCTTGTTTACCTTTGACAGTCAGGTTGGCATTCAATGAGCCACGACGGCCGTTTTTAACAATATCACCAAGTTTATTGGTACTAGATGGTTCACCTACCAGACACCAGGTAATTTTCTCATTACGCGCTTCTAAGGCCTCAATGACTTTTACCGTACCATTGATCGATGGACCTTCTTCATCAGAAGTGATCAGGTAAGCAATTGAACCTTTATGATCTGGATATTTTTCTACAAAGCGCTCAGTAGCAACGACCATGGCTGCCAATGCAGTTTTCATATCTGCACTGCCGCGACCATAAAGTTTACCATCACGGATTTCTGGCAGGAACGGGTCAGAGTTCCAGGCATCCAGGTTGCCGGTTGGCACTACATCTGTATGACCTGCAAAACAGAACACCGGGCCTTCCGTCCCTTTGCGCGCCCAAATATTATCGACATCTTCAAAACGCATGTTTTCGATGTTGAAGCCTACCTTTTTCAGGCGTTCTGCCATGATGTTCTGGCAATCATGATCGACTGGAGTAACGGAAGGCTGACGTAACAGTTGCAGGCTTAAATCGAGAGTTGCGGAAGATGTCATATGAGATTCATTCATAAATCAAGAATATTGTGTGCACTATGATAGGCGAAGATGCAGTAACTTGTGAATCACAGACATAAAAAAACCCTGACAAGCGCAGGGTTCTTTTACTAAGGCAATAAGATTAGTTGCGGCGAATTTCATCAGAAGTTTTTTCTGCTGTACCAGTCACGGCTTCACCCGCTTTAGACACATCTTTACCAACGCCTTTCACAGTATTACAACCTGTAAGTACAAATGCCAAGATTAAAGAAGTTGCAAGAATTTTTTTCATCATCATCTCCGTATTATCAATAATAAAATTATTATGATGTGGAACTTAGATTAGAAAATATACGAAAGAAAAAATATATGGTTTTCATAGTGCTTGCGTAAATTAATGTAATAGTTATCAAATTTTTCAGTAAATATCCTAGATCAGTGTCGGGACACGGAACATATAGAAATCTCCGCTGAGTGCCGATTTATATAAGCCATTAGTCCACCACTGTGGATAGTCACTGCTCATATGCCGGTTTGGATAGATCCATTCATGTCGTTGCAAACGATAAAAGCCTTGTTCCCGGTCTGGAATCTGATAGCCCCAGCTGCCCAAACGCCGTCCTGTATTCACCCAGTCTGGAATAGGCGCGCTGCGATGGACTGGTAAATACAGTTGTCCCTTCAATATGCAGAATCGCTGATCAATCGGATAATCCAGCGCATCCGGAAACTGGAACTGTTTTTGGGTGAAATGCTGCAACTTGCGATTCAAGGTATCGCTTCGGTTTAAGCCATACCAATGCGGCAAGCTAAAATCTGCTTCAGCCAGATAGTATTTTAAAGCAATTTCCCAGTGTTCAATTTTTCCGCTGATTTTATTGAACAGCAGAAAATCGAGTTCACCCAAGGTTCTGGATCCGTCAATCTTCTGAATACTATGTCCAAGCAGGGTATAGGAATGATTGCCATCATCCAGCAGCCAGAACCAGATCAGCATTTCAAAACGCAGTCCAAGACGGGTACTTTTGAGTTGTGCAACAAAGTTTTCCAAAGCCTGTGGATTTTGATCCAGTTCTAAAAGTCGTGGATGATAATTTTCCAGATGCTGTTGCCACATCTGATCTGGATGCAAGTCAAAGGCATGCTCTAGTTCAAGTTCGTCAGGCACCTGAGAAAGGATATTTGGACTGCCAACAGCGAATGCCAGCTGACGTACCAGTGGATGCTGATACTGTTGCCACGGTTCAATAAAGTCCTGAGTCAGGCAGGGTACAGGCATGAAGAGTCCTAGCTAAATATGCAGAAATACAACGGATAAGAATCAAAAACACCTTATACTACCCCAATTCCGTGGTTAGGGTTGCTGTATGAAAGTGTTGTTTTGGCGAAGTCTAGTGGTCATTTTTGTGACATTGGGCTTTATAGGTGCAATTTTGCCTGGCATGCCAACAACGGTTTTCTTGATTCTGGCCACATGGGCTGCCTCTAAAGGCTGGCCGCAGATGGATGAATGGCTGCTGAATCACCCTAAATATGGACAGACTTTACGCGACTGGCGTGCCAATCGGACCGTGCCGCGTAAAGCCAAATGGTTTGCCAGTATCATGATGCTGGTTAGCGGGATTATCATGTTATTTACCAATGCACCGCTGGCTGTCAAAATCTTTACTGATTTGACCATGTTGATCGTAGCAATCTGGTTATGGTGCCGCCCGGAACCCAAGCCAATCTCTGAAAAGCATATACCGTCTGGAAGGGAATAAATGTATGCAGCAATGGACTATAGAACAAGCCGATATTCAGATTGATTTGGCTGCACAAAAGCTGTATCTGCCTCATTTTGCCAAGAGTTATTCAATTTCAAGCGGTAAAAATGGTATCGGAGAAATGGAAAATAGTGGCAAAACACCTCGAGGCTGGCATAAAGTTGCGCAAAAAATCGGGGCTGATATACCATTGAATAGTGTATTTATTGCCCGTCAGGCTACAGGAGAGATTTATTCTGAATCACTGGCAGCAGAATTTCCCAATCGGGACTGGATTCTGACCCGGATTTTATGGCTGAGTGGTTTGGAAGACGGTTTTAACTGTGGTGAAGGTTGTGATACTTACCGCCGTTATATCTACATTCATGGTACGCCAGACACAGAACCGATGGGAATACCGATGTCACATGGCTGTATCCGTATACGCAATACCGACCTGATCGAGCTGTTTGATCTGGTTAATGAACAGGCTCTGGTTTATATCTCAGAACATTCTTTAGAAAAATAGCCTCTTCCGATGTTTTCATGGCTCCTATTTTAAATCTCTACAGAGAGTGAGATAGGGTAGAGAGCGTAAAAGGATTTTATCTCACTATTCACATTTAAATATGAGTGACCAGGTAGCTGTAGAGCAAAATGAAAAACATCGTTTGCCTTTGAAATAAGCTGAATTTCCTCCTGAATCGAAAAATATGGCATAAATCCCGCCTTATTTCTGATTAAAAATAATTGCAGATACGTTTTTACATGATCACAACGTGTCCTTAGATAAAGCTTTGTATACTATTTCGGCGAAATAGCGGCTTTTGGACCGTATGGTGTATAAAAGGAACGATCCAGCAAGCAATGAATACCGCCTTGTCTGAGTTCGAGATTCAATAAATTTCGGTATAGACTTAAAAAATAAACAAAAAGTGTTGTTTTTTTTGGCGATCAACCTATTTTTTAATCACTCGAACCTAAAAAGTGGAAAACATTCGGAAAAGCGTTTGACACGCTGTGAAGATTCTCTATAATGCACCTCATCAAGCGATGAAGTCGATTTGAAAGGGCGCTTAGCTCAGTTGGTAGAGCGTCTGCCTTACAAGCAGAATGTCGGCGGTTCGATCCCGTCAGCGCCCACCAAGCTTCTTTCAAAGTTAAGATCTTTTAGTGCAGCGGTAGTTCAGTTGGTTAGAATACCGGCCTGTCACGCCGGGGGTCGCGGGTTCGAGTCCCGTCCGCTGCGCCACTTTAAGTTCTTGATGAATCGTTTGCCACAATAGCGACATTGTGTAAGTGCAGCGGTAGTTCAGTTGGTTAGAATACCGGCCTGTCACGCCGGGGGTCGCGGGTTCGAGTCCCGTCCGCTGCGCCATTTACATGATAGACCTTTTGAGGGCGCTTAGCTCAGTTGGTAGAGCGTCTGCCTTACAAGCAGAATGTCGGCGGTTCGATCCCGTCAGCGCCCACCATATCTTTTATAGATATACGACACGCAGCGGTAGTTCAGTTGGTT
>NZ_MODX01000031.1:0-28382 GCF_001866125.1 Acinetobacter sp. LCT-H3
AAAATGGTACAGAATCGGGCATGTTACTTAATATTTTCTTTGTCTTTCTTATAAAAAGCTTCATTACCTTTCTCTAAATCTGCATATAAACTGATTACTCTTCATATAATTTTTTATTTAAATATTCATTATCTTTTCTTTTAGCAACCGCTCATTCTTATCATTTCAAAAAATAATTTTTCATACTTTTAAAACATATCCTCAAGAAAAACCCCGATAAATATCTTTTAGCGAAATATAGATAATTACTTCAAGCTTGTTATTTTCAATAAGTAGTGCCGCAATAATGGTTTCAGCATCGTTATTACTTATGGTTATATTATTGGACCACCAATCAGTGATCACATCAGACGAAAGCAAAATTATCTCAATAAAGTCAGACAATATACAAAGCAGAATATTTAAAGAAATAAGTAATCTAATTGAGAAGTAATTTAAAAACTCATTCTAATTTTATTTGAATTATTAAATTTCAGGCATAAAAAAACCGCTTAACGCGGTATCTTTTATCTCGACCATCTTTAAGGAGATGGTCGGAGCAGTAGGATTCGAACCTACGACCCCCTGGTCCCAAACCAGGTGCACTACCAGGCTGTGCTATGCTCCGATTTCAACTTTAAAAGTTGGGGTGAATGACGGGATTCGAACCCGCGACAACTGGAATCACAATCCAGGGCTCTACCAACTGAGCTACATCCACCATCATTTTGATTCTAAAATACCAGGCAACCAAATGGCGCGCCTGACAGGATTCGAACCTGTGACCATCCGCTTAGAAGGCGGATGCTCTATCCAACTGAGCTACAAGCGCTTTACCGATGATACTTATCATCCGCCTTGAAGAATTGGTCGGAGCAGTAGGATTCGAACCTACGACCCCCTGGTCCCAAACCAGGTGCACTACCAGGCTGTGCTATGCTCCGATTCATCTCAGCTTTCGTATCAAGCTAATCGCTTGGTACGGTGTGCATTCTAGGCGCGACGCCCAAAGACGTCAACACCTATATTTAAAAAAAATCAAAAAATCGCTTCAAGCGTATATTTATCAAGCATTTCAGACATTTTTTATACAAATTCTAACGTTTTAGACCTGCACTAAAGTCCAACATCCGGTCAAGTGGTAATTTTGCCCGTTCTGCCAAAGCAGGATCGACATGAATTTCCTGATCACCATGTTGCAACACATGCAGAATACCATCAAGTTCATTCATCGCCATCCAAGGACAATGCGCACATGAGCGGCAGGTAGCTCCCTCTCCAGCAGTTGGTGCTTCAATCAGGATCTTGTTCGGTACAGCCTGCTGCATTTTGTAGAATATACCGCGATCTGTTGCCACAATTAGTCGCTCATTAGGCAAAGTCTGAGCAGCTTTAATCAGTTGCGAGGTACTTCCAACAGCATCTGCAATTTCAACTACAGACATAGGGGATTCAGGATGTACCAGTACCGCAGCATCTGGATACAGCGCTTTCATATTGGCAATGCCACGTGAACGGAATTCTTCATGCACAATGCACGCACCATCCCATAGCAACATATCTGCACCGGTTTTCTTTTGAATATAACGACCAAGATGCTGATCTGGCGCCCAAATGATTTTTTCACCTAAGCTATCTAAATGCTCGATAATTTCTACTGCACAGCTTGAAGTCACCACCCAGTCCGCACGTGCTTTTACAGCTGCCGAAGTATTGGCGTAAACCACTACAGTATGATCAGGATGAGCATCGCAAAACTTGGTAAATTCATCGACAGGACAGCCGAGATCCAGTGAACAGGTCGCTTCTAATGTTGGCATAAGTACAGTTTTATTCGGTGATAAAATTTTTGAAGTTTCCCCCATAAATTTTACACCAGCGACGACCAAGGTAGACGCTGGATGATCGCGACCAAAACGAGCCATTTCCAATGAATCAGACACACAACCACCGGTGAGTTCTGCCAGTTCCTGAACTTCAGGATCGCAGTAATAATGTGCGACCAGTACAGCATCACGCTTTTTAAGCTCTGCCTGGATCTGTGCAAACTTTTCCTGCTTGGCCTGTTCACTTAATTGATGCTCTTTCGTCTCACCCAGGCGGTCCAAATGTGCCTGCACAATTGATTTGGCTTCATTGGCTATCAGTTTGGTTGCATCATTCATAACAACATCTTCTCTTTTCCTATATGCCTGCCTTACGCCAGACATCCACCCTACATCACATACCGGTCAGTTTTGGCAATATGCCTTTTTTTGACCATTCAATAAAAATTTTAAAAGTATAAAAAAGCCTCCAGACGGAGGCTTTTGAATTAAGTCAGCATTATGAACGATAGTCCGCATTGATTCGGACATAGTCATAAGACAGGTCACAGGTATAAACCGTATCTTTCGCTGTACCTCGTCCAAGGTCAACACGAATAGTCATTTCTGCCTGAGACATCACTCGCGCACCAGCTTCTTCCGTGTAATCTGCCGCTGCACCACCATCTTTACAGATTTGTACATCATCTAACCAAACCTGAATTTTTGCAACGTCTAAGTTTGCCACACCAGCATAACCAATCGCAGCCAGGATACGCCCCCAGTTTGGATCAGAAGCAAAGATCGCTGTTTTCACCAGCGGAGAATGGGCAATACTATAGGCAATATCACAACATTCTTGTGTATTCGCCCCACCCTCAACTGCCACAGTGATAAATTTGGTCGCGCCTTCACCATCACGTACGATCAATTGAGCCAAACGTTTCATGGTACGTGCAAGTACTTCAAGAACTACTGCATAACGTGGATCTTCAGTAGAGCTGATTTCAACACCGCCCGCCTGTCCAGTCGCAATAAAAATACAAGAGTCATTGGTTGAAGTATCACCATCAATAGTAATACGGTTGAATGACACGTTCACTGTTGTAGATAGCAACTGTTGAACCAGTTCACGGCTAATCGGTACATCGGTGGCTACATACCCTAACATGGTCGCCATATTCGGACGAATCATGCCCGCACCTTTAGAAATACCAGTCATGGTATAGGTGATGCCATCTATTTCGAACTGTTCAGAAGCACCTTTTGGTGTGGTGTCTGTGGTCATAATCCCTGTCGCTGCATCTACCCATGCATCATCACGCAATGAGTCTAGTGCTGGCTGTAAACCGCTCAATAGGCGCTCCATTGGTAGTTGCTCACCAATCACACCTGTTGAGAATGGAAGTACTTCCTCTGGTTTTACGCCAGCAATCTCAGCAAGCTTTGCACAAGTTGCTTCTGCATTTGCCATACCGGTTGGGCCTGTACCAGCATTTGCATTACCCGTATTAATCACTAAATAACGTGGATTGCCTACTGTCAAATGTGCCTTAGACACATGAACCGGTGCTGCACAAAAAGCATTTTGGGTAAATACACCTGCAACATTGGAGCCTTCAGCCAGTTCAAATATCACCAGGTCACGTCGGTTCTGATAGCGCACATACGCTTCTGCCGAACCAATTTTTACCCCTTTCACCACATGCATCTGTGGCATAGATACGTCACCAACTGCCATTTTAAAATGTCCAATATTGAAGTTTTAGAAAAATACAGCTTAGTTGATCTGAGACAAAAAATCGAGCCAAAGCCTGATAGACGCTCACTTTTCTTATGGTTTTTCACAATAAAAAACCAGTCATAGTGACTGGTTTTATTAAGCTCAGCAAAACTTAGTTTTTTGCCAGCTGGGCAGCTCCATTTAGCAATACTTGTTTCGCCTGTTGCTGACTAGTCGCGGACAATGCCGGATTAGATGCCACAATACGATCAGCATTGGCTGCATTGGCAGCAGTAATTGCAGCAGTTTGTAGTACGATCGGACGGTTCGGATTGGCAAAGGTATAACGGATACCTGTACGAGGGCTTTCCACGGTCACCTGACCGCTTGCATCTACCTGAACAGGTGCAGTCGTTGGGCCAATGGCTTGTTTGACTTTATCTACAGTTGTGGTTTCTGAAGCTGCAAAACTCAATGTAGGGATTGCCAAAGCAGCAATCATCAACGGTTGTAATACTTTTTTCATTGTCTGTCCGCAATTTGATGTCCAATGAGCAACTAAATAACACTTAATATTATGGACTGCAATTCAAAATGTGCTTTTGAAAAACTTTTTCACATAAAAAAATCAGAGCCCTGGAGCTCTGATTTTTTATATCACTTAAATTTTACCGTGACACTGTTTGTATTTCAGACCAGAACCACATGGACACGGTGCATTACGGCTTGCAGGCGCTTCAAATACCGGTGCAACTGAAGTTGTATTGGCATTTTGCAGGGTATGATCTTCTTCCCCATCTTCCAGCAGACTGTCAAATTCCTGATGAGACAACTGGATACGCATTGCTTCAGCCTGAGCCTGTTGCTGTGCTTCCATCTCAGCCAGTTCTTCAGCAGTTGGTACATGGATACGGGACAGGTCCATCACCACATCAGATTTGATCACACCCAGCATATTCACAAACAGGTTGTACGCTTCTTTCTTGTATTCCTGTTCCGGATTTTTCTGTGCATAACCACGTAGATGAATACCTTGACGCAGGTAATCCATCGCAGCCAGGTGCTCTTTCCAATGACGATCCAGAGAATTCAACAGGAAGTGACGTTCCAAAGTTGCTGCAGATTCAGCACCCATCTGTTCACGACGTTCGCGGTAGCGATTAATTACCTCATCGGTAATACGTTCAACCAGACCTTCTTCATCCAGACGACGGTCCTGTTCTAACCATTGACCTATTGGTAATTCGAAGTTCAGATCTTCTTTCAATGCCTGTTCCAGACCTTCAATATCCCACTGGTCATGAATAGATTCTGGCGGAACATAGTTGGCAATCATGCCCTTCATGACATCGCGGATCATTTCTTCGATGTAATCTTGTAAAGAGCTTTCAGCCAGAATATCATCACGTTGAGAATAAATGATCTTACGCTGTTCGTTATTTACGTCATCGTATTTCAACAGGTTCTTACGAATATCGAAGTTACGCGCTTCAACTTTACGCTGCGCATTTTCAATTGAGCGCGATACCATCTTGTGCTCAATCGCTTCATCTTCTTGCAGACCCATGGCACGCATCATGGCAATGATACGGTCACCTGCGAAGATACGCATCAAGTCATCTTCAAGTGACAGATAGAAACGGGATACACCCGGGTCGCCTTGACGACCAGCACGACCACGCAACTGGTTATCGATACGACGCGATTCGTGACGCTCAGAACCAATAATATGCAAGCCACCTGATGCCAATACGGCTTCATGGTTCTCTTCCCATTCAGCTTTCAAGCGAGCTTCATCTTCAGCTGTTGGATTTTCAATTTTAGCGAGTTTGGCTTTCCAGTTACCGCCCAGCAAAATATCGGTACCACGACCTGCCATGTTTGTGGCAATGGTTACTGCACGTGGTGCACCAGCTTGGGCAATAATATCTGCTTCACGTTCGTGCTGTTTTGCATTCAGAACTTCGTGCTGAATGCCCGCTTCTCGCAATTTATCAGAAAGAATTTCAGAAGCTTCGATAGTCGCAGTACCAATTAGAATCGGTGCTACACCAGCTTCATGAACACGTTGAATCTCCTGAATAATCGCGTTGTATTTACCTTCACGATTCAGGTAGATCAAGTCATTCTGGTCATTACGGATCATTGGACGGTGGGTTGGAATTAGCACCACATCCAGACCATAAATTTCTTTCATTTCCGCAGCTTCAGTATCCGCTGTACCGGTCATACCAGACAGTTTTTTATAAAGACGGAAATAGTTCTGGAAAGTTGTGGTTGCAAGCGTCTGGTTTTCAGGCTGGATTTCCAGACCCTCTTTCGCTTCTACCGCTTGATGCAGACCTTCAGACCAGCGACGGCCCGGCATGGTACGACCCGTGTTCTCATCAACAATGATGACTTCACCTTCATGGATAATGTAATGCACATTGCGTTGATACAGGTAATGCGCACGAATTGCCGCAGTCACGTGGTGCACAAGATTCAGGTTAGATGCTGAATACAGACTCTCGCCTTCAGCTAGCAAACCCATAGAAATCAGTTCATTTTCAACAAATTCAAAACCGGTTTCGGTGATTTCTACAGAACGCTGTTTTTCATCAATCCAGAAATGACCGCCATCCGGCACTTTCTCTTCTTTTTGCGGATGTAATTTTGGTGGAATACTATTGATTGCAGAATAAAGCTGAGAAGAGTCTTCACTTTGACCAGAAATGATCAATGGTGTACGTGCTTCATCGATCAGGATCGAATCGACCTCATCGATAATCGCATAAGTCAGACCACGCTGCTTTTTCTCTGCCAGCGAGAACACCATGTTGTCACGCAGATAGTCAAAACCGAATTCGTTATTGGTACCGTACGTGATATCGGCTTTATAAGCTTCAGCTTTTTCTGCCGGGTTTTGCATGGAGTAAATGATACCAATGCTCAAACCCAAGAATTCGAATAATGGACGGTTTAACTCAGCATCACGCTGTGCCAGGTAATCGTTCACAGTAATGACATGTACGCCCTGACCACTTAAAGCATTCAGATAACAGGCCAAGGTACCCATTAGGGTTTTACCTTCACCAGTACGCATCTCGGCAATTTTGCCTTCATGCAGGGTAATACCACCGATCAGCTGTACGTCGTAATGACGCATTCCCATAATACGTTTACCTGCTTCACGGCAGACCGCAAACGCTTCAGGGAGTAATTTATCTAGACTTTCGCCGTTATTATATCGTTGTTTGAATTCTTCAGTTTTTGCAGATAAGTCTGCATCGCTTAGGGCTGATATCGTCGGCTCGAGCGCATTAATCTTGTCTACGATTTTACGCATGCGTTTGAGTTCGCGCTCATTTTTGGTACCGAAGATTCCTCCGATCAGACTTGCCAACATGAATAGACTCTCTAAATCTTGCTTGTCAAATGAATATGTTCTTAGTCGTTTATTATGGTGCTAGAAATTTGAACTACAAGGGTTTTAATAAAAAAACCTTATTCCAGCTTCCAGCCCGGAGATCTAAGGCAACGTAATGTAGCAAATTTTGAACACGCAATATAGTAAAATACAGGGCTGTTTGATTCAAAAGCAGATAGATGGATTTTATCTTTATGCACTTTTGCTCATAAAAAAAGCTAAAAACGCTATTTTTAATTATAAAAAAACTGGTTCATATTAGTTTTATCCAAACCAATAACAGAATTTTGAGGCACATATCATGACTTTACGTTTAGGCGATACCGCACCGAACTTTGAACAACAATCAAGCGAAGGTCTAATTAATTTCTATGACTTTTTAGGTGATAGCTGGGGCATTCTGTTCTCGCATCCAGCGGACTATACGCCAGTATGTACCACTGAACTTGGCTTTACTGCAAAGCTTAAAGATGAATTTGAAAAGCGTGGTGTAAAAGCTATCGCCTTATCCGTAGATGATGTAGATTCACATCATGGCTGGATCAAAGACATTAATGAAACTCAAAATACCAGCGTGAATTTTCCGATCATTGCAGATCAGGACCGTAAGGTGTCTACCCTATATGATTTTATTCATCCCAATGCCAGTGAAACACTGACCGTACGTTCTCTGGTGATCATTGATCCGAACAAGAAAGTGCGTCTGATCATCACTTACCCCGCATCGACTGGTCGTAACTTCCATGAAATTCTACGTGTGGTTGATTCACTTCAGTTGACTGATAACCATAAAGTGGCAACGCCTGCCAACTGGCAACAGGGCGATGATGTAGTGATTGTTCCTTCATTGAAAGACGAGGAAGAAATCAAACAGCGCTTCCCGAAAGGTTATAAGGCTGTTACACCTTACCTTCGCCTCACGCCCCAGCCTGAGCAAAATTAAAAGGACTCCTTTTTAATTTTGCGCAAGACAAACGAAGTGCGTAGTAAAGGATCAGCAGGGCACTGCCTTGCCCGAACGCAAGACGAGAAGCTATGCTTCGCATTAAAGCTAAAGCACTGCTTTTAGTTTTTTCTCAAGACAAGCGAAGCGCGTAGTTTCAAATAGAAACCATGTTCCGTTCTAAGGAATATATTCCGTAAGAAGACGAGAAGCCATGCTTCAAGCGGTAAACTAAAGCCGAGTTGCTCATTAAACTAAAATTAAGCTGTAATCAACTCTCCAGCATAGAAATCAAGATAGTCAAAATCATAAATGTTCATTTCCATGTTTTGATTAAAACCCATTGACGAGCCGGGTTATCGAGCTTTCTATTAAGCCTGTCTTCAGACAGGCTTTTTCTTTGTGAAAAGTTTTATTCTGTTTAAAATAGTGATTAAAACTACAATTCAGAGCACCATGAAAAATTATTATTCATTTTTTATCGTTTCTATCTTTGCCTTAGCTGGTTGTATGACTACACCTGCCTTACCAGAATATCAGCGTCCTGCGCATTGGGGACAGGAAATTCATCAACAATATAATTTCTATCAGATTAGTAATGAACTCTATCGCAGTGAACAGCCCAGCCATGAACTGAAGCCTTTGTTGAAACAGTATGACATTGATGTGGTCATTAACCTGCGTTCACGTGATAAAGATTCTGAAATACTCGACAATGAAAATCTAAAGCTGAGACATATACCCATTCATACCTGGGCTATGCAAAGTGAAGATTTACTCAAGGTGATGCAGCTGATTCAGCAGGCACGGCAAAATAATGAAAAGGTATTATTACACTGCTATCACGGTTCTGATCGTACCGGTGCCAGTGTAGCCATGTACCGGATTATTTTTCAGAACTGGAGTATTGATGATGCGGTAAAAGAAATGAAACATGGCGGTTATGGTTTTCACAGTATCTGGCGCAATATTGAAAAATTATTTACCCCTGAAAATGTAAAATGGATCCGAGAGCAACTCACGGATCCATCTGTTTAAAGCAGACTTAAATTAACGTTTATCTAAAGGCACCCAATCGTTAACCCAGGCTGATTTCATGTTCAGACTGGCATCAGAGGCGATTTTCTTACGGATCGCATCAGCTGCTTCACGGTCTTTCGATGGACCCACCATAATCCGTATTCCTTTTGAAGTTGGGCTCTTAGTCACCTTATAGCCTTTGGCACGCAGTTTTGCTGCAATCGCATCAGCATTGGCTTCATTGGCAGCCAGTGCCACCTGAACCATCCACTGCTTGTCATCTTCGCCTTCCAGCAACTTACGTGCTTTTTCAGCTTCGGCCTTTTTCTTGGCTTCTTCAGCTTTATGTTTTTCCTCAGCCTTACGTTTCTCTTCGGCAGCTTTTTGTTCAGCCTCTTTCTTCTCAGCCGCTTTACGCTGTTCTTCTGCTTTCTGCTGTTCGGCTTTACGCTTTTCTTCTGTCTTACGTTTTTCTTCAGCAGCCTTGCGCTCAGCTTCTTTCTTCTCAGCCACTTTACGCTCTTCTGCCTTGCGCTTTTCCTCTGCAGCTTTACGCTCAGCTTCTTTCTTCACAGCATCAGAAGAATCTTGCTGCTGGGTTAAATTTTGCTGCTCAAGCTTTTTTTGCGCGGCTGCTTTGTCTTCGGCTAAACGTTTCTGTTTGGCCTGTTCATCTTCCACCAGTTCTGGTGGAATATTGTCTGAGCTTTGCTGGCCCATACGGTGTGCATTTAGGGCAGCATATTCTTCAGCCGCCTTACGTGCTGCATCCGCTTCAGCCTGCTGTTGCATCGCCAGGAATTCTGCTGCACGTGCTTCCTGCTCAGCCACGGCCTTTTCACGGTCACGGCGCTGCTGCTCCAGAAGACGTTTTTCAGTTTCAACATCTACCGTCAATGAACTCGGACCAGCTACATCCCGACTTTCTACCTGAGCTGGCTGTTCTGGCACATTCACACTATGATGATCAATTTCTGCTTTGCCTTTCAGGAGTAATGCTGCCAATAAAACACCACCACCTAATAAAACAACGCCTCCCATCCAGCGTTGTTTGTTATTCATTGACATTCTTCCAAATACTCCCATACCGCTTCTAACGTATGAAATGAACCACACACTAAGATCAGCTGATTATTATTCGTTTCATCCAGCGCTGATTGAAAAGCTAATTTAACATTGTTATAGGTTTCCACCGCTTGCCCGGCTAAAGCATCAGTCAATACCGACAGCTCTGCTGCACGTGGAACATTTAACGGTGCAATTTTCCATAATCGGATACTGTCTTTCAATAACCCGACTACAGAATTTATATCTTTATCACCTAACATCGAAAAGACACAGACTACTTCCGAAATCTGCGAATGATGATTTAAATAGTGACTTAACTGTTTTAACAGGAACTCGACCCCATGCGGATTATGCCCGGCATCAAATATCACAGTTTTATTTGTAATTTCACGAATCTCAAAACGACCTGGCAATTTTGCCGTCTGAATTCCTTGTGCAATGGCTTCCTGACTGACTTCCAGACCACTCACCAGAATTGCTGCAACAGCTGTCGAGATATTATCCAGTGCCAATGAACCTGTCGGAAGTTTCAGTGTTGTCCCCGAAGATGCAAAACCCCAGGATGCACCATCTTCAAAGGCTTCATAAAAATAATCACGATTGATGGCGTATAACGGCGCTGTACATTCGGCAGCCTTATCTAAAATCGCTTGAGGAATGTCCTGCTGTCCGCCAAAAACCACCGGAATATTTGGGCGGATAATGCCGGCTTTTTCAAAGGCAATTTTTTCAATGGTATCACCGAGCCAGTCGGTATGATCCAGACCAATATTGGTAATCACTGCAACGTCTGGATTGACGACATTGACCACGTCCAGACGACCACCCAACCCTACTTCCAGCACCCATACATCACACGCTTCATTTTTAAAAATAACAAAGGCAGCGAGTGTGGTTGCTTCAAAGAAAGACAGGCTCAAACCACATTCGCGGCGAGCCTGATCAACTTCAACAAAAGCATCTACCAGCAACTGATCTTCAACTTCAATACCGCATAGTTTGACGCGCTCATTAAAGCGATACACATGCGGGGATTGATACAGACCCACCTTCAAACCTTGCGCATTTAGAATGGCGGCCAGGGTGGTCGTGGTCGAACCTTTGCCATTGGTTCCAGCAACGGTCAGCACTTTGGCTTCAGGCTGTGTAACGCCCAGCTTTTCAGCGACTGGAATGACCCGCTCCAGACCTAAATCAATACCCGTAACGTGAACATGGCTCCAATAATCGAGCCATGTATCTAAAGAATCTGTTGCTAAAGGTGCTGCTGTGTTCAAGGCAAATTCATCAATTTCGTGACAATACGATAGACTGTATCACGTAATGCATGACGGTGAACAATTTGGTCGATCACACCATGATCAAGCAAATATTCTGCACGTTGGAAAGGTTCTTCCAGCTTTTCACGTACTGTTTGTTCGATGACACGTTTACCCGCAAAACCGATCATTGCTTTCGGTTCAGCAATATGCACATCACCTAACATAGCCAGAGATGCAGTTACACCACCATAAACCGGATGGGTAAGCACGACTACGTATGGCAGACCTGCTTCTTTCAGACGCTGGATTGCAGCTGATGTACGAGCCATCTGCATCAAAGACAACATGCCTTCCTGCATACGTGCTCCACCTGAAGCGGCAAAACAGATCAATGGCTGTTGCAGTTCAATCGCACGTTCAGCGGCTTGCACAAAACGGTCACCCACCACAGTACCCATTGAACCGCCCATGAAATCAAATTCAAAAGCAGTTGCAATCATTGCTACGCCTTTCAGCAGACCTTGCATCACAACTAAGGCTTCAGTTTCGCCAGTTTTTTTCTGCGCTTCTGACATGCGGTCTGGATAGGCTTTGCTGTCGACAAATTTTAATGGATCTTTTGCCTTAAATTCCTGACCCATTTCTGTCTGTACTTGGTCAAAGAACCAGTTCAGACGGTCACGTGCCTTCATTCTCAGATGTTCATCACATTGTGGACAAACAAAGGCATTAAATGACATCGCGGTACGTGTCACCAAAGCATGACATTCTGGGCACTCAATCGTTGGCTCAGTAAATGTCGCCTTAAGTGCGGTTTGCTCATCAGGAACATCAATACCTGGAACTGTACGTTCCGTCCATGGGGTCGATGGGCTCAGAATTTTGCCTGATTTGACTGGTTGACTCATACTAACTCATCGAGCGCTGCTCGAAGCTCCTTGACTTTATTCACCGTTTTGACAACGGCTTGTTCTGGCGCGAGCGTTGCAAACTGCTTCACGAACGCACTTCCTACAATCACTGCATCGGCAGCAACACCCATCGCTTTCGCAGATGCAGCATCACTGATACCAAAACCAACGCCAACAGGAACATCTGTCTCGGTCTTAATTTTCTGAATGCGAGCGGCAGCTTCAGATACATCTAAAGTTGCTGCACCGGTCACCCCTTTTAGTGACACATAGTAAATAAAGCCACTGGCCTGTTTTACCACGTGCTGAATACGGGCATCGGTTGAAGTTGGCGCCAGCAGGAAGATTTGATCCATCTCGTATTTTTGCAATACGATTTTCAAATCATCTGCTTCTTCAGGTGGCAGATCCACCAGAAGTACACCATCGACTCCACATTCATGAGCATAAGCCACGAACTTTTCATAGCCAATCACTTCAACAGGGTTTAAATAACCCATCAGAACCACTGGAGTTTCGTTATCTTTCTGACGAAACTCTTTCACCATTTCCAGAGCATTCAGGGTATTGGTTCCGCCTGCAAGTGCGCGTTCAGCAGCAAGTGCAATCACGGGACCATCCGCCATCGGATCTGAAAATGGAAGACCCAGTTCAATCACATCGACACCGGCATCTACCATTTGATGGAGCAGAGGTACAGTCACCTCAGGATGCGGGTCACCAGCCATAACATAAGAAACTAAAGCTTTACGCTGTTGAGATTTAAGTTGTCCAAATCGTGTGGCTAAACGTGACATAGGGTTGTGCGTTCCTTAACGTGTTTTCAAACTTGAAGCGTTGACTATTGTAGAAATACAAGACACCGCATTGTAACGCTATTTTTTGTTCATTGAACAGTACACAGCGAAGCGGTATTGTATTTCATTTCCTGCGCGAAGATTTCAGAACAACCCGAAAGACAGTATTTACGAATATTTTGATTTTTTTCTCAATGATCAAAGATGACTAATTTCGCTATTCTGTAAAATATTGAATGTTTAGATAAACTTATTTTTATCACCAAAAACTGAATAAAAACACAGGTGTTAGCGCATATATTTAAAGTTTTCTGAAATTGCAAAACCTGCTTTATACTACGCGCACTTTTTTACTTTTCTATCTCCTATGCAGACTGATTCAGAAGCTACAGTGCAGGCACGGGCCATTGCACTGTTGCCGCTTATTGTATTTTTAACAATCTTTTTAGGCAGCGGGATTTATCACACCATGATTGGAACCGAGTTCGCGTTCTATCAGGTGAAAGCGCCTGTTGCTGCCCTGCCTGCGATTATCTTGGCTGCATTAGTGTATCGCGGCAAACTCAACCAAGGTATTGAAGAATTTCTTAAAGGTGCCAGTCACCCTAACCTGATTCTGATGTTCATGGTGTTTATGCTGGCGGGAGCATTTGCCAGTGTTAGCAGTGCTATTGGCAGTGTCGATGCCACCGTGCAAATGGGTCTATCGGTGATTCCACCAGAATTTGTCTTGCCGATGCTATTTATTATTTCGGCATTCATTGCCACCGCAATGGGTACCTCAATGGGGACGATTGCTGCCTGTGCACCGATTGCCTTTGGCTTTACTCAAGCCACGGATATTACCGTGATTCATGCCATTGGTGCGGTCGTCGGCGGTGCAATGTTTGGTGATAACCTGTCGATGATCTCGGATACTACGATTGCGGCGACCAGCAGCCAGAAAGTGCAGCTACGGGACAAGTTCCGGGTCAATGTCTGGATTGCAGTACCGGCGTCAATTGTCACTATTGCGATTTATTTCTTTCACACCAGCACAACAAGCGGCGTGGAATATAAGGAGTTTAACTGGCTATTAGTCCTGCCTTATATTGCGGTTTTTGTCTTGACCTTTAGTCGTCTGCATGTACTTGCGGTCTTGGCAATTGGCGTATTGCTATCGGGCTTATTTGGTCTGTTCGCGACATCAGAGTTTGACCTACTTAAACTGAATAATTCAATCTATGATGGTTTTGTCGGGATGTTCGAAGTCGCTTTGCTGTCGATGTTTCTCGGTGGTTTGTCCGCCATCATGCAACGTGAAGGCGGTTTACGCTGGCTGATCGAACGGATCTATGCGCTAACCCGTTTATTTAAAGTTGGCCGTCAACGTGCCGGTGAAATTGGTATCAGTTTTCTGGTAATTTTCTCGAACTTGTTTGTGGCCAATAATACCGTGGCGATCATCTTGTCTGGTGATATGGCACGTGAAGTGGCCAAAGAATATGGTGTTGATCCAAAGCGGTCTGCTGCCTTGATGGATATTTTCTCTTGTGTAGTTCAAGGCCTGATTCCTTACGGCGCACAGCTATTGCTGGCCTGTTCGATTGCCAAGTTGTCTCCGGTAGAATTGATTGGTGGCGTTTATTATTGCTGGATTCTGGCGATCTTTGCAGTACTGGCAATTGCGTTTAGGTTTCCCCGACTCAAAGCAAATGCTTAAGCAGTAAAAGTAAAAATCAGCGATCCTTATGGGTCGCTTTTTTATTTCTATTTTTCTTCCTTTGTTTTGAAGAGTTTTCGCGCCTGTAAAAGTGTTTGCCCAGTTGCAGCTTTATAGGCACGCGCCAATGCAGATTGATCAGAATAATCCAGCTGCTGAGCAATTTCAGTCAGGCTAAGCCCCTGCTGTAATAACGTCTCACAGCGTTTCATTCGCTCCTGTTCCAGCAACTTTTTAAAGGAACTGCCCTGCTCGCTTAAATAACGCTGTAAGCTGCGTGATGACATCCATAGCTGCTGTGCCAGTTGTTCAATTTTGATTGCTTGATATTCAGTACGTAGCTGATCAGCAATAATCTTTCGTGCCTGCTGTAATATTGATTCATTTGAAGACCTGGTAGCAATGGCTTCTTCAGCCTGGCGGACGAGCAGCTGTAACAGCATCGGATCAGCCTGTTCTGACCTGAATTGTAAATCTTGTAAGTCCAGCTCAAAACCATAATAGGCCTGAGAAAAACGCACGTCCACGCCAAAGAATTTCTGATAATGCCGTTGCGCCATCAACGGTGCATGAGCTAACCGAACACAACGTAGTACCAGCGGATGATCCTGTAAAATATAACGACCCAGTTGCACCATCGCTGCAATCGTTAATTCATTCAGCAACTGATATTTCTCATGCAGAAAATCCCAGTACAGTTCAATACTTTGTTCATGCTGTTTTATTTGCAGAGGGACAAACTCACTACCATCCACTACTAGCCGTTGAAAACGCATGATATAACCGATCATCTCGGAAATACTGCTACTTTTCGAGGCCATATAACCCAATACCCCAAAATGCTCCGGACGAATAGACTGGACAATTTCAAAAATTAATTGCGGACAATGCAGATACGTTTGGGTTCTTTCAATAACTGTGTTTAATAACTCAAGAGGAACTTCAGTATCAAAAGGCTGGTCAATTAAATGGCGCAATGGGGTATTTAGATCTTTAAGAAAATCAGCCTGCAGGGGTTCTATATTCAGGCTGCGCAGATGCGTAGCCCACAGTTGAATATAACCATTTGATATTCGTATGTCCTGCATGTGTAATTCTCGATGAGTGGAGCAATTTGACAAGCTTTATTTTCATTTGGCGTAAAATGTATAAAAATTGGCAATAACTGTCAAAACAATTTGTGTAATAGTCGACATAATGTCAGCATCGACATCAACAAGAATGACAAAAGATGAATGCACCATTAAAAACAACTGTACAGCCGGTGGTTCGCACCAATCTTGACTTTAAACTTGATGAAATTCCTCGCTTCTGGTTTGGCGGTGATCCTTTCCTAACCCGTATGTTTGACGCCTTGAGCCTGACTTTCCCGGATGGTGAACGCTACTTCATTCAAAGCGTACGCCTGTTCCGCGACAAAATTGCCGATCCTGACCTGCAAAAACGGGTAGCAGACTTTATCCGTCAGGAAGCACAACACGGTATTGCGCATGAAAAGATGAACCAGATCATGAAACAGCAAGGTATGCCGGTAGATCAATTCATTCAGCGTTTAAACAGAATTTTTAAATTCGAACTGGAAAAACGCTCACCTCAATACAACATTGCCATGACCGCTGCGGCTGAGCATATGACTGCGCTGATGGCAGAAACCTTCTATGCTTATAAAGACACCTTGAAAGAAGCGCATCCTTATGTGCGTGCCCTGTTTGCCTGGCATGCAATCGAGGAAATGGAACATCGTGATGTTGCGTTTGATGTAATGAAACAAGTAGGTGATGTACCAGAAAATCTACGAAAGTTCACCTTAGCATGGACCAGTGTATTGATGATCGGCTTTACCATTTATCGGGCCAATGTGATGTTAAAGCATGACGGGTTTACGCCACGCCAACGTCTGCAGATGAATATTCGCGGCCTGCCATGGTTCTTTGGTAAAAAAGGCAAGCTGACCCGTATGGGCAAACAGTATCGTGACTGGTTTAAAAAGGATTTCCATCCTAGCCAGCATCCCGTGATTGCTCAATACGACGTCTGGGTAAAAACACTGAGTGAAACCAATGATCCAATTCAGGCGGGTGAAGTATTCTGGCGAGCAGCTAAAGACTAAAAAAATAAAAGTAAGAAAATAAAAAAGCCTTTAACTAAAGGCTTTTTTCCTGCTGATGATTACCATTTGGCATAATGCTGTTCAAGCAAAGCATATTCATCTAGCAATACATATTCCTGATCATCCTGCTGAATGGTCCCGGATACTCGTGCCTGCCATTGGCTAAACTGGCTACCGACCAGACGCAGATTCAGATTTTCATAACGGCGCCAGCCCGTAGTCACACGCAAATTTAGCTTCTCATCCAGTGAGTGTATACTCCACTGACTTTCTGACTCCTGCTGAAACAGCACGTCGGTCAAGGCATAAATCTTGCCGTTGACCCATAAACAGTTTTCATTGCCAAAGCTTTCATTCACGCCTGATGCAAGATTAATTCCAATCCGGTTCTGCTTGGTGTCCCAAAAATTACAGGATAACCAGAACCATGCTGTTTCGGGACGCAGAAAACCACAGGTATCATCCAGTGAAGCAAAGGTACGTTCATTAAACTGGATGGTCTGCCCTTGTTTGTTAACAAAATGTCCTTCACAGCCCAAAGTCGTTAATTTCTGGGTATAAGTCCAGCCATTAATACCTGTTGGACTACACATACTGAGTGGATCTGTTCCGGCACAGAAAATCCGGGCACTCAGCTTTATATCTCCATATTTGGTCACAGTGATATAACGCACACCATTGGCATGCTGAATTTCAATCTGGTATGGAGATTTATGAAAATAACTATGATTAAACAGCGGCTGTTCATCTAAAACAGTGTGACGTGACAGAAAATTGATCGCATTCCATTCCCGTACTTCATTGGTCTGATGATCATAGATATAGAAGAAACCATGCCCTGCCCAGGCAATATCAGCGATCGCTACGCCAATACTGTAGTGTTCATGCTGAATGCTACAGAATTTGAATTTTTTGTATTTAAGATGCTTACGCCAGCCGGCAACAATCTGGCCATAAGGAGTTTTGTACTGGTAAGCATTGTAATCGATACTTTTGGGAATCTCTTTGAAACGTCCGTAACGGGGTTGTCCATTTGCCTGAATTAAATCCATATAAGGCATTCCATCTAAGTCGGAGAGTTTATACAGCCGTGTTCAATATTATGCTAATTCCTTAGTCTTGATAAGGAAATTTTTCTACCGTTTATCGCCAAATTACTAGCAAGAATTTGATTTCATTTGAATCTTATTCTTTTTCTGAGGATCCAAAATTTTAGTTATCTGTATAGGAGACTTTTTTTGCGACATGGATGTCGCCCGTTGAGCAGCATTATCAGGATGTAATGTCTGCTGATTAAAAAACCTTTGGTTACTTTGGGCTTTTCCAAAGTAATATCTACCTGAAGGAAAGTTTTTGAAGCATTTTTCTCGCACACCCATTTTCATTATAAGTCTGCATATTGATTCTTTAGTAAATCATTACTTTTGTTTCGGCAAAAGTAACAAAACTATTTTGTATTTCTGATGCTACTTTCCTGTCTCACAGAAATACGGGTGACATCCATGTCGCTGATTCACGATTCAAATTTCTGGAAAATATTCCATCTTTTTAAAAATAAAAAATCGCACTCAATTGCTTGAATACGATTTTTAAATCCTCCCAACCCTCCTTTTTCAAAGGAGGGCTATTCCCTCTTTTGTAAAGAGGATTAGGGAAATTATTTACATCTCAACCATTTCCACGCCATCAATACCTGCAACGGTCATCAAGTCTTTATCACCACGACCTGAAACAGTGGCAATGATGATCTGGTCTTTAGACATTGTTGGAGCAAGTTTGGTTACGTATGCCATCGCATGTGAGCTTTCTAGCGCAGGAATAATACCTTCGATCTTGGTAAGATCACGGAAACCTTGTAATGCTTCTTCATCATTGATCGGTACGTATTTCACGCGATCCATATCTTTCAGGAAGCTGTGTTCCGGTCCAACACCTGGATAATCCAGACCCGCAGAAATCGAATGCGTTTCGATAATCTGACCTTGTTCGTCAGACATCAGATAAGTACGGTTACCGTGTAGCACACCGACATGACCAGCATTCAATGGTGCAGAATGCTTACCACTTTCGATACCATGACCTGCTGCTTCAACGCCATACATTTTCACATCTTGATCATTCAGGAATGGATAGAATAAGCCCATCGCATTTGAACCACCGCCGACGCAAGCAACCAGAGCATCCGGAAGACGACCCGCCTGTTCCAGAATCTGACGGCGTGCTTCACGACCAATAATCGACTGGAAATCACGAACCAGTTGTGGATATGGATGTGGGCCTGCTACCGTCCCGATTGCATAATATGTGGTATCAACATTTGTCACCCAATCGCGCATTGCTTCATTCATGGCATCTTTCAAAGTCTTAGAGCCACTTTCTACTGCAACAACTTTTGCACCCAACAAACGCATACGATACACGTTCATGGCCTGACGTTTTACATCATCTGCCCCCATATATACAACACATTCAAGACCCAAACGCGCTGCGATGGTTGCTGTTGCAACACCATGCTGACCTGCACCAGTTTCCGCAATAATACGTTTTTTACCAGACAGTTTTGCCAGCAGCGCCTGACCAATCGTGTTATTTACTTTATGCGAACCTGTATGGTTCAAGTCTTCACGTTTCAAGTAAATTTGGGCACCACCCAACTCTTTCGACCATCGTTCAGCATGATAAAGCGGACTCGGACGACCTACGTAGTAAGCGAGGTCACGGTCGAATTCTGCCAAAAACTGTTCGTCATTTTTCATACGGAAATACAACTTCTCCAGGTCTTCCAGAGCTGCCATAAGTGTTTCTGACACAAAACGCCCGCCATGAATACCGAAATGCCCTTTTGCATCAGGGAATTGGGTATAGTCAATCACATTATTTTGCTGATCCACGTAGGACTCCTTGCATAAAGCGTTCGATGAGTTGTTGGTCTTTAATACCTTTTGCGGACTCGACACCGCCGCTCACATCCACCGCATACGCATGTGTGGTGAGAATTGCCTGTTCGATATTGTCAGGATTTAATCCCCCTGCCAAGATCAAAGGAATATTGAGTTTAGGGAAAGTGGTCCAGTCAAAACTATGCCCTGTTCCACCTTTTAAGTCTGGATGCCATGCGTCTAACAGCACTGCACTTGCGCCTGCATCCTGATATTTTTGAATTTCAGCTACTACATCCAGACCGGGTTTGACCTGAATGGCTTTGTACCAACGGCGTCCAACCTGTCTGGCTATTGACCAACACTGCTCTGGAGTTTCATCACCATGAAATTGCAGGATATCCAGCGGCACGGTTTTTAAAATAGTCTGAATTTCATCGGCACTGCTATTTACGAATAATCCCACTGCCTGTACATAGGCAGGAACTGTCTGAATCAGTATTTCAGCGTGCGCTAAAGTCACACTACGCGGACTCGGCGGATAAAATACAAATCCAATCGCATCACAGCCTGCATTGACTACAGCATGTACATCTTCAACTCGGGTAATTCCACAAATTTTGGCACGGGTTCGCATATTGATTTGGCTCGAAAATTTCCTCAATGTCATAGCCGATCTATAAAATTGAGCAAATCATTGTAAAGCAATTTTTATAGCTTGCGTAAAGTTCGATCTGATATTTATTTATTCAGATTGTTTAAATGACATGCTCGACTTATACTGCGCTCAACTTGCAACAAGTCAAAGCTTTCTGCTTTAGGGAAGCTGGTGTAAATCCAGCACTGCCCCCGCAACGGTAAAAAATGAAACGTCAATCAGTTTAAACCTCAGGTTTACACCACTGCATATAATGATATAGAGATGTGGGAAGGTGTATTGGCAGCATGGCAACAGCCCTGCACATTTAAGTCCGGATACCTGCTTGTTGTGTTCTTTAACTCAATCATTCACGGGGAGTGAATGTATGGAGCACATATCATGACTATTCAATTTCAGCCTGCTGCTTTAGCGGGTTCGATCGCACTTGCGTTGGGTTTCACATCTTCTGTTCATGCTGCTGAACAGACTGTTGCTCAAGCAAAACTAGATACGATTGTTGTTACAGCTTCTCGTAGTGAACAAAACATTAAAGATGTACCGGCTCGTATTTCAGTGATTGATGAAAAAACCATTCAACGATCTCCTATTGCAGATTTAGGTTCTCTACTGAATAGAGAAGCATCTATTAACATTGTGCAATCAGGTGGTATTGGTCAAACGACATCTGCGTTCCTTCGTGGTACAGATTCAAAGCACCTTCTATTTTTAAAAGATGGCGTCAGTTTAAATACCGCTCTAGATGGTGGCTCTAATATTCCTTATATAGATTTAAGCGATATTGAACGTATTGAAGTCTTAAGAGGTCCTGCATCCGTTCAGTATGGTACAGATGCGATTGGTGGTGTCATCAATGTGATTTCGGCTACACCTAAGAAAACAGGTATCTCATTGACCAATGAGATAGGTGAAAATCATACCTATAAATCTATTGTTGGCGCAGATTTTGTAGATCAGTCAGGTTTATACGCTCAAATTAAAGCTCAGCGCCTTGAAAGCGGTGGAACTCCCGTTACAAATAAAGCAAAAGAAGATGCAGGATACGATCAAAAAGGTTACAGCGCAAAATTGGGTCTCGACCAAGAGAAATACAGCGCCAGCCTAAGTTTTAGTAAAAATGAGGGAACCAATGTCTATTATGGTGGTTCTCAAGACTTTCTTAACCAAGTTCTTATCGCAAAAGCAAGTACAACGCTTACAGAAAACCTTGCACTAAATGCGCAATATGCGAATTTCAAAGATGAATTACTTGGATCTAGAAGCAGCTATATGTTCAATACTGAACGTGATGAAGCTGATCTTAACCTTAATTTGAAGATTTCAGAAAGTCAAAAATTCATCTTAGGTGCAGCATTAAATCAAGCCCATATCGAGAGCTATGCTATTCAAGGAGAAAAGCAAGATTTAGATAGTATCGGATACTATGTTCAACATAATTACGATTCCAATCAGCTACATACCCAAGCAGGTTTACGCTTAGAAGATCATGACCAATTTGGTAGCCATGTAGTCGGTCAAATTGCAGGTCGATATAACCTTACTGATACAACGAGTATTTACAGCAATATTGGTACAGGCTTTAAAGCGCCAACTGGGAATCAATTATTCTATTCTGATAGTAGTGAGTGGAAAGGAACTACGTACATCACTAATGGTAATCCCAATTTAAAACCCGAAGAAAGTATTTCTTACGAAATCGGGATAGATCAAATATTAACGGATCATTTCAGTACATCTTTATCCTTATATCAAACTAAAGTTAAAAACCTAATTTCGCCTGATTATAGTTGGGACGATCTGACAAATACGTCAACAACAGACTTCATTAACACAGCCAAAGCAAAAATGACTGGTGGTGAATTCGGTCTAAAATGGCAAAAAGATGATTTATTTATGAGTACTGAATACGCTTATGTCAAAACTCAAGATGAACAAACAGGTTTAGAACTTATTCGTCGTCCCCGCCAATCGCTTTCAACAACGATTGGATTAGAAAATAATGTATATGGTTTGAGTGCGACATTAACTGCGAAATCCACATCTAAAATTTCTGCTTCAAAAAACTCGAAAGAACTGCCTGGCTATGCCACGGTTGATCTGAATGCGTATTGGAATCTCAATCCGCATCTTAAAGTCTTTACCAATATTCAGAATATCGGTGACAACAAGTTTAAGACTGCATCTTATGGTGGCGATGAATTCTATATCAACGGTGGCCGTCTCGCTTCTGCAGGCATCACCTTTAAATACTAAGCTCTAAACAGCAAAAAAACTTTAAAACAGCGCAGTTTATGGATAATGTTATGACCGACATTATCCTTTTTTATTATCTTCATTAAAAATTCAAGGAACACATATGGGCCACCGTTTAAGTAAGATCTATACCCGTACCGGCGACTCAGGCACCACAGGTCTCGGTGATGGTTCACGTGTTGCCAAAGATGATTTACGTATCACCGCTTTGGGTGATGTCGATGAGCTCAACGCAACCATTGGTGTATTACGCTCCCAGATCAGTATAAGTCCAATTGAAAATAAAGCGACTTGGGACAAATCACTTAGCCTGATCCAGCACTGGTTGTTTGATTTGGGTGGTGAGGTTTGTATTCCCGGTTTTAACTTGGTTCAACCGGTATCTATTGATTTTCTAGAAAATGATATTGACCGCATGAATGAAGCTTTGCCCATGCTGAAAGACTTTATTTTGCCAGCAGGTTCATTGTCTTGTAGCTATGCCCATCAGGCACGCGCTGTTTGCCGTCGAGCTGAGCGCAGTGTCATGTCTGTACATAGTCGTGACCAGAATATTCAGGCAACCTCACTTCAACTACTCAACCGCCTATCAGACTGGTTATTTGTAGCTTCACGTACCTTACAACGTGCTGAAGGTGGTTCTGAAGTACTATGGCAGAAAAATATCAATGAAACTATTGATCAATAAAACCACTAAAACTTATTAAACTCCACAAAAAAATCTGCGTCGACGATCTTTGCAATAAAGTTCCAAAGGCGCAGAATATCGTCATTGTTCCGTCATAATTATTCGACATCATGTATTTATCTTTATTTTTTCAGGTTATCGCAACATGCGTATAATCGGCCATCGTGGTGCGCGTGGGGAAGCACCAGAAAACACCCTCGGTGGATTTCAATATATTCAGGAAATCGGGATTCGCGCGGTTGAGTTTGACGTACGTCAACTTAAAGACAATGCCTTGATTATTATGCATGATGATAATTTTGTACGTACCACAGGCCAGCAAAAGCATCTCTATGAATGCAGCCGTGAAGAACTGTCCCCATATAATCATGCTGTACAATGGTCTGAATGGAATCAGGTTGAACCAACTCCCCTTTTAAACCAGACTTTAAATGTCATTCAGAACTTTGATCATATCGAAGTCGAAATAAAAGAAGTGGCTTCTGAAGCTGCCGCGGAACAAATCACCCTGGAATTACAGCAACAACTCCAGGGCTTTGAACATTCAGCTATTATTACCAGTTTTGATGCCAAAATTCATGCTGCACTGCAACAACAAAAATCACAGTTTAAGCGTGGTTTATTGATTGAAACTGATGTAAAACATAAAGCCATTGATCAGGCACTTGAACTGGGTTGTTGTCAGATTGGCTGGATGAATGAATTGGCCAACAAAGAAATGATTAAGGCAACTCAAACTGCCCAACTGAATATCAGTGTATGGACAGTCAACGATATTGAGCGTGCCAAAGAATTACGTGATTTAGGTGTACAAGGTTTAATCACTGATTATCCTAAACTTATGCTGCAACAACTCTAAAGATAATAAATTTTTTGTTTTCTCCACCTCTTAGATTTAAGAGGTTTTCTTTTAATTGTCAGATAGTGAAAAGCTGAGTAAACGTATTGCTATACATCTGTATCTAATCTTATTAACAGTGTACTCATTATGGAGAGCTTCCATGAAAGTACTGACTTGATGTTCATGACTGATAATACATTCTTAGAACTATTTGTTTTGAACTTATTTTTATATGACTAATACTCATACACGCATGAACTAAATAGAAATTTTCTGCTTCGTAACAGGTCAAATTCTTAATTTTAATGGTTAAAAACTGCACCTTATCACAGCTTAAAAATGTCACATTTCGTTTTAATTATTCTGTTACTCATAAGT
Source organism: Acinetobacter sp. LCT-H3 (assembly GCF_001866125.1). Lineage (NCBI taxonomy): Bacteria > Pseudomonadati > Pseudomonadota > Gammaproteobacteria > Moraxellales > Moraxellaceae > Acinetobacter > Acinetobacter sp. LCT-H3. The sequence goes on from NZ_MODX01000031.1 coordinate 24,427, forward strand.
ACAATACACCTGTGCAATAAAGCTAGTGCCACCCTATTGCCCATGTTAATATGCATAAGTTCAATCCCCTATAAAGCTTAGAGGATTTGGCCTTTTAGATATACCTTCCTAGGTTCAGAAACATCTTCTTCCTAGGTTCCAGGAGTGCTGTTGGAGATGAATGCTCCCCTACCTCAAGCCCCAATTAACTGGGTCGCTGTATTTGCTTTGGTTGCATTGCCAATCGTAGCTGTCATTGCGATCCCGTTGTATGCGTATCACCATGATTTCAGTCTTGCTGCCTGGATCAGTATGTTTGTTTTACTTGGTGTTAGTAGCCTTGGTATTACAGCGGGTTACCATCGTCTTTGGGCACATCGTGCTTATGAAGCGACTTTACCACTAAAAATCATTCTGATGATCATGGGTACATTTGCTGTACAAAATAGTATTTTATACTGGGGCTCAGGTCACCGTACCCATCACCGCCATGTCGATGATGTCGAAAAAGATCCATACTCGATCAACAATGGTTTCTGGTATGCGCACCTGGGCTGGATGCTTCGTGATTATCCGGCAGCAGAACCGAACTACAAAAATGCACCTGACCTGCAGAATGACAAAGTCGTGATGTTCCAGCATAAGTACTATGTACCGCTGGTGATTGCTGTGCATGCTGCGATTCTGCTTCCTATTGGCTGGGCAGTAGGCGATGTCTGGGGTGTATTGTTACTCGGTGGTCTAGTTCGTCTGATTCTGAGCCATCACGTGACTTTCTTCATTAACTCATTGTGTCACATGTGGGGTTCACGTCCATATACCGATGAAAATACAGCACGTGATAACTTCTGGTTAGCAATTGCAACCTGGGGTGAGGGTTATCATAACTACCATCACATTTTCCAGTACGATTACCGTAATGGGGTGAAATGGTGGCAGTATGATCCAACAAAATGGTTAATCTGGACCTGCTCTAAACTGGGGCTGGCAAAAAACCTACGCCGTATTCCAAGCTTTAACATCAAGAAAGCTGAGCTGGCAATGAAGTTCAAATATGCCGAGCAAGATCTTGCCGTGTATGGTCATGATGTTAATGAAGACATTGCCAATGTCAAAAGCAAGATTGCCCTTGAATATGATGCTTTCACACAAACCCTGAATGACTGGGCCAAGCTGAAAGAAAAAGAAATTCAAGTGAAAAAGGCAGCAGTTGCTGAAAGAATCCATCAGATGGATGACAAGTTGAAGATGGAATTCCAGCTGGTGGAACAACGCCTGTCTCATCACCGTGAAACTCTGAATTTACTGGTTCGTAACCTGAAAAAAACGCCAGTATCTGAATAATTTAGATACTGTACAAATGCTCCGAATTCGGGGCATTTTTTATTTATAGCTGGTCAAAAATGATCAACAGTTTTCGTTATCATTCTTTGTTATAGTGAACTAAATATAAGTTAAATCTGATTGCTATGCACTTTAATGCCCGTTATAACACGCTCCCTTCCCGCCTCTATCATCATCAACAACCGGTTCCATTAAAAGGACCTAAAGCAGGTCATTTCAATGAGGCTTTGGCTGATCAGCTGCAGTGGTCGGAACAGGACAAAGCTGAATGGATAGAAATTTGTAGTGGTCAGAAAACTTTCGCTGAATTTGAACCCCTCGCAATGGTATATGCCGGGCATCAGTTCGGCCAATGGGCGGGACAGCTCGGTGATGGACGCGGTCTGTTGATTGCGCAAATTCTGGATAAAAATAATCAGACTATTGATCTACATTTAAAAGGTGCCGGATCTACACCATATTCCCGCATGGGCGATGGTCGTGCTGTATTACGTTCAGTTATTCGTGAATATCTTGCAGGCCATGCCCTAAACTGTTTAGGTATTGCTTCCAGTAATGCTGTTGGTTTTACCTCCTCTGCTCAAGGGATTCAGCGTGAAAAACTTGAACCTGGCGCGATGATGCTACGGACTTCCGAGTGTCATATTCGTTTTGGTCATTTTGAATGGATTAATCAGTATCAACCTGATCTTTTAAGTGAATTTGCCCAAAAATGTATTGAGTGGCATTATCCAGAATGTCTTGAAGCAGAGCAGCCGATTCTGGCATTTGCAACAAAAGTCATTCAACGTACGGCTGTGATGATTGCGAAGTGGCAACTGGTCGGCTTTGCTCATGGCGTCATGAATACCGACAACCTGAATATCACCGGCTCTACACTGGACTTTGGTCCTTATGGATTTATGGAGCGTTTCCGCCCGAACTGGATCAATAACCACTCGGATTATCAAGGGCGTTATACCTATCAACAGCAACCAAGTATTGCCCACTGGAATTTATGGCAATGGCTGAATAATCTTGTACCACTCTGCCCTACTGACTATGACAGGGAACAATGGAAGCAGGATTTAGCAGCTTGTTTAGAGCATTACGAGCCGACTTTCCTTGAGCACTATAAACTCGGTCTAAATCAAAAAATGGGCTTACCAGGTTTTCACAAAGACAGTTTTGATTGTGCCATGGCATTCCTGCGTATCTTGCAATCTGAGCAATTGGACTACACGCAAGGCTTTATCCGTTTGCAGAATAAAGAGTATGACGTCATTAAGGATGATTGCTTAGACCGTCGTGCTTTTGAAAGTTTCTTGAGCCAGTATAAAACTATTCGCGAGTTTCAAGATACCACTGAGCTGGATACGCAAATGACTAAAGCCAATCCACATTATATTTTGCGTAATCATATGGCCCAGAAAGCCATCGAGCTTGCTGAAGCAGATGACTTCTCAGAAGTAGATCGCCTGTTCAAGTTACTTGGCCAGCCATTTACCAAGCAATCAGAACTCGAACAGCCTGAAGATTTAGGCCCTTTACCAAGTGATGTCCCAGAAGTCATGGTGAGTTGTTCATCTTAATTTATTCACAACTTTCCACTAAGCTGTGGATAATATTTAAATTATCCACAGCTTTTCTTTAAATTATTCAAAGCTTATGACCTTGCACCCAATAGCATCTGAAAATCACACTCTCTCCATGAGGTCAGTTGTACCCAATCGTTCAGTGAGAGCAGTGATGTATACAGTTAAGCTGAAAATTGAATATAGAAAAATACTACGAGATATTTACCCTTATATCCGCACCGGTTAGCATATGAATAAAAAACATTAAATTATAGGATTGGAAGAGCCAAATCTCGATGCCTCTCCAATCAAAGAGTTGATAAAAAACTCTTATCAACAGATGGCTTTCAATTTATCTCGAGTGAAACAGAAAGATATTGAACTATTGAAGCAGATCAAATTATCCACCTTCTAAAAAATTATTTATTATCTCTTATATTATTATTTCTATTTTATTAATTATTTAAATTTATAACTGAGCTTATTATTTTAATAAAATAATTAACAGACTTAACCTAGTAAATTTAAATATATAGTTAGACATCTCAGAATATATACACAACTCCTATTTTTCTTCTCTCTATATTTTTTATGCGTAAAATAATGAGATTGAATTGTCGTTCTCTGTAATTGAAAAATACAGATTAACAACTAACTCTTCATTTTCTGATAATAAAAATAAAAACTGGTATTACTATTTTTAAATTCAGTCACATAATATCCCTTCTGTATTTAACTTTTAGCTCCTACCTTAGTACAGGCAAATTAACCTTTGCTGAAAAAAATAATTTAAAGGAAGGAAAACATGGCAACTCAAGATAATGATAACGATACTTCAAATCGCGGATTTGCAAGTATGGACTCCGAAAGACAACGAGAAATAGCAAGTCAAGGCGGTCGAGCTGCCCATGCCAGTGGAAATGCTCACGAATTTAGCTCTGAAGAAGCCAGAGAAGCAGGACGTGCGGCTCATCGAAGCGGTAATGCACATGAATTTACCTCAGAAGAAGCCCGTGAAGCTGGTAGCCGTAGTCATTCAGGACGCCGCAGCAGCTATGATGACGATGATGACGATCG
>NZ_MODX01000032.1:0-25008 GCF_001866125.1 Acinetobacter sp. LCT-H3
AGGTTTGTGCAACAAAGCCCTTAGTTGAAAAAAATTTTAGATTTCATGCTCACACACCACCTAAAACAAAAAATATCTGATTGATTTTACAGGCTTTTAATTTAAGGTTTTATTCTACCCACTCGCAATATCAATGTTTAGTATCACGACTCACTAACTCATTAACTAAATATGGAGCAGTACGGCTATCTTGATTTTCTGTTATTTGTTTTGGTGTTCCTGCCACAACAATATTCCCACCAGCATTTCCAGCACCTGGTCCCACATCAATCACCCAATCTGCTTGTGCAACGGCACGCATATCATGCTCAATCATAACCACGGTATTACCCGCATCGACTAATCGCTGCAATTGAACTAACAATCGATCTACATCTGATGGATGCAAACCTGTAGTTGGCTCATCAAGTATATACAGTGTATTTCCACGCTGATTGCGTTGCAGCTCGGTCGCCAATTTAATACGTTGCGCTTCTCCACCAGATAGTTCAGTCGCTGGTTGCCCTAAACGTAAATAACCAAGGCCAATTTCCTTTAATAATTGTAGTGAACGAGCAATCGAGACCTCTCCATCAAAAAAATCACGTGCTTCATTGACGGTCATTCCTAATACTTCAGCAATATTACGTCCATTCCAGCGAATTTTCAGAGTGTCATCATTATATCGAGCACCATGACATGTCGGACAAGGGGCATATACACTTGGCATAAACAATAATTCTACACTGACAAAGCCTTCACCTTCACAAGTTTCACATCGCCCTTTAGCCACATTAAACGAAAAACGTCCAGCATCATAATGAGCTTGGCGAGCTTCAGGAGTCCCAGCAAATAACTTTCTAACATGATCAAATAAACCCGTATAAGTTGCCAGATTAGAACGTGGAGTACGGCCAATTGGTTTTTGATCAACCTGTACCAGACGCTGTATAGCCTCCACATCACCAGCCAGAGAACCCTGTGTAACCTCGGTAACCAACATTCCTTCATTTAAAGGATTATTTTCATTATTGTTTTCAGTTTCAGATTCATTGCCTAAATATGAAAGTACTAACTCGGGTAAAGCTTGAGAAACGAGACTAGATTTACCTGAACCTGAAATACCTGTAACTGCTGTAAGTACACCAAGAGGTATACGAGCATCAATATTATGCAGGTTATGTCGGTAAATATTGTTAAGTTCAAGCCAACCAGAGGGTGTACGTCCATAACTTTGCGTAACTGGGATTTTATTAAATAAATAACTTGCAGTACGTGAAGCTGAAATCTCACTTAAACCCTGAGGTACTCCACTATATAAAATATTACCACCTTGCTCTCCTGCATCTGGTCCAACATCCACTAACCATTGAGCACGACGCATGAGCTCTAAATCATGCTCTACAACAAATACGGAGTTTCCAGCGTCTCTTAATTTATCGAGAGAATCATATAATGACTGACTATCTGAAGGATGTAATCCAGCAGACGGTTCATCCAGTACATAAACTACACCAAATAGCATAGAACTTAATTGTGTTGCTAAACGCAAACGTTGTAACTCTCCCGCTGAAAGAGTCGGTGTGGCTCTATCTAATGTTAGATAACCAAGACCTAACTGGCGTAATTGATTTAAACGCCCCACCACACCATTTGCTAAACGCTGGGCAGCAATTTTCTTTTCATCTGAAAGTGCTGACGTACGTCTTACATCTGGAGATACAGAATGCACTGCTCTACCTGTTGTTGCTCGTTCGGATCTATCAAGTTGGGTTACTTTATTATTAGTCTTTTCTCCAGCATCATGAGCGTCGAAATTGCCAAGAACAATGGGCTCAAGCAGGCAAGTTAACTTATCCAAAGAAAGTTGCATAAACTCACCAATATCTACTCCAGCAAAGGTAATAGATAAGGCTTCTGGTTTAAGGCGTTTACCATGACAGGAAGGGCATATTTTTCCTTCCATAAAACGTGAAACACGTTTTTTCATCAACGTACTTTGGGTATTAGCAAAAGTATGAAGGACATAGCGACGAGCACCAGTGAAAGTGCCCATATAGCTGGGTTCTAGTTTACGTTTAAGTGCAGATTGAGTCTCAGCGGGGCTTAAACCAGCATAGACAGGAACTGTTGGGGTTTCTTCAGTAAATAAAATCCAGTCTCTATCCGATTGCGGTAAATCTTTCCATGGTCGATCAACATCATACCCTAGGGTTACTAGGATATCGCGTAAGTTTTGCCCGTGCCAAGCAGGTGGCCATGATGCGATAGCTCTCTCACGAATACTGAGTGTTGGGTCAGGAACCATTGTCGATTCTGTAACTTCATAAATGTGACCTAAACCATGACAGGTAGGACAAGCACCTTGAAGAGTGTTCGGTGAAAAGTCCTCGGCATATAACATTGGCTGATCGGCAGGATATGCACCAGCACGCGAATAAATCATTCGCACGAGACTTGATAAAGTTGTTACACTTCCAACAGAAGAACGGGTATTACTTGCACCACGTTGTTGTTGCAATGCTACTGCTGGTGGTAGACCATCAATAGCATCAACATCTGGTACTCCGGCCTGATCTATTAAGCGTCTTGCATAAGGTGCAACAGATTCGAAATATCTTCTTTGTGCTTCAGCAAAAATAGTTCCAAAAGCAAGTGATGATTTTCCTGAACCCGATACACCTGAGAAAACAACAAGTGCATTTCTTGGGATAGAAACATCTACATCCTTAAGGTTATGCTCACGTGCACCTCGAACTTCAATACAATTATTAGATAAAGTAATGTTATTGTGTTCACCAAAAGAATGTATTTTCATGTTTCTGAGCCTGTAAATTATTTTGTGTAAGTCTTATTTTTTATAAATGATCTTTTAATCGATCATCGAACTGAATCGTAAACCAATTCATTGCTAAACGCCAATTTTGAATTGGCATGGTCCATTTTTTAGCAGCATTTGAAGTTGCTAAATAAATGACCTTTTTCACTGAATCATCAGAAGAGAAGATCTTTCTCTTTTTAGTTGAATGGCGGATCACGCTATTCAATGATTCAATTGCATTTGTTGTATAAATCGCATGACGTATTTCAGCAGGATAGCTAAAGATCGTTCGGATATTTTCCCAATTTGCCCGCCAGGATTCTCCAATTTTTGGATACTGAACCGTACCGGGTTTGTCGGAGACCAACTTTCCTGCGATGAGAAGCGCATCGCTTCGCAAGGGAACATCGAGCAAAACGAGATCTACATGATTTTCATCATGCTAAGCAAATCAAACGAATTTGGAAAGAAAGTTCGGGCCGGTATGGCGTTCGTAAAGTCTGGCAACAACTGCAACGAGAAGTTATGTTATTGCGCGCTATACAGTTCTCGATTGATGCAAAATCTTGAAATACAAGGTGTATGGCGTGGTAAGAATACAGATATGGTGCTTGATGCGCTGAGTTATGTGTCGTCTTTTGAGCTTGAAGCAATGTACGATTATAAGATTAACCCGTTAGGTCAGGTGGCCTAACTTAAATAAAAGTCTCCGACAAACCCGGTACGGTTCATTGCAGATCGGCAAGGGCATGCGGTGATTCCACCTAGAAAAAATGCGAAACCATGGAAAGATACAAAGAGTAGCTCGCTAGAGCGAAATGAATTACTTCGAACAGTTAAACGTTTAGGCAGGACACTATGGAAAAAATGGTCAGGCTATCATCGGCGAAGTTTGGTTGAAACTAAGATGCATTGCATCAAATTATTAGGAGATAAAATCAGTGCAAGGAGTTTTGATAGCCAAGTGAATGAGATCCATGCACGTGTAGCAGTCCTTAACAGATTTACGGAATTAGGTCGACCACTTACCCAAGTTACGCCTTAAATTTGGCTCAATTAGGGGCGCTTTGCATTTCAAATCTTTGTGCAACAAAGCCGATCGAAATGATAAAGTCATAAATTGCTTTTCAAAAAAAAAGAAACTAATATGTTTCTTACAGAACCTAAAAGCAATAAATGCATCTACAATGAATAAGTCTTTACTTCAGCAAATCAAAAAAAGACGAACCCAATTGGGCTTAAAGCAAGTTGATATGCAATCCCGTACAGGCATTTCAAGACAGCAGTACCAAAAACTGGAAAGTCAGGGCAACCCTCGATTAGAGACCTTAGAAATTATAGCGGCAGGATTAAATGCTCAACTGATGCTCATCCCTGATGATAAGGTTCATTTGATCAGACAATTATTGAATGATGAAATTAAAGTCACTATTGAAGATCAGGATGACTTAATGACTAACCCATGGAAGGGTCTTCTCGGAGGAGAGGAACCATGAATACTGTTGCCGTCCTGAAATTAACATTACATCACGGTATCGTTGGATACTTGGCAGGATTTCAGAGCGGAAAAAATATTCTGGTTTTTACAGATTCTTTCCGCTTTGATCAGCAACGTCCGACCTTGAGCCTGCTGACTTCCCCCTTGTATCCTCAAGCGGATAAAATTTTAGAAAAGACCTATGTTACACATCAGCGTTTACATCCCTTGCTATCAAACTTGCTACCAGAAGGTGCATTACGCGAACTGATTGCACAAAGCCTCAAAGTACATATAGACAATGAATTTCAGTTATTGGCAGCTTTAGGTCATGATTTACCTGGAGCACTCATTGCGACTCCATTAGATCCAGAAGAAATTCCAGATGAAATAAAATTCAAATTGCAGATCTCTAATCCAGATCAGATCTTAAAGCAAGAGATCCGAACAGATAATAAGTTTTCCTTGGCCGGCGTCCAAATGAAGTTTTCCATGAAAGCCAAAGATGGGCGTTTTACACTAGCACAGGCAACGGAAACGACTCTACTCGGGGACTGGATTATCAAAACTCCTTCTTCCAGACATGCTTTTGTTCCGCTAAATGAATATTCTATGATGACCCTTGCCAAAACGGTCGGAATAGATGTCCCTGAGATTCGCTTGGTGGATATGGCACTCTTACAAGACCTTCCACCATTAAATTTACCCCAAGAGCAATATGCTTTTGCAATCAAAAGATTTGATAGACAGAATACTGCTGATACTACAGAGCTTATTCACATCGAAGACTTTGCTCAGATCTTCGGTGCATATCCACAGCAGAAATACAGCACCACAAATTATGAGCAGATAGGAAAGATCATTTATCAATTTTCAGATAACAAAATTTTTGATATTCAGCAATTTGCCAGCCGCTTACTTGTCAACATTTTGCTCGCCAATGGAGATGCACACTTAAAAAACTGGAGTATGATTTATCAGGACAAAAGAACACCAAGATTATCTCCCGCATACGATATATTGATGACTAGTGTATATGTTGAAAATGAGCGTCATTTCGCATTGAATCTTACCAAAAATAAAGATTGGTATTTAGCTGAGATGAAACACTTTGAACAATGGGCTGAAAAAGTCGGTGTTCCATGGCGTGTTATTGAAAAACAACTTCACGCGATCATGGACAAAGCACGGTCAGTATGGCCAGTGCTATTACCAGACTTACCTATGATTTCTATTCATAAAGAAAAATTAAGAGAACATTGGAAAAAATTGCATCCAGACTTTCAGATACTTACAGATGATTAGGGTAATCTGAAACCAAACTAAAATTTCTCAAACAAGTTCATCACGTCATTTTCCGTCAGTTTCGCTTCGCCCTCATGATCGGTACTTAGAATAGACTGTGCCAGTTCTGCTTTATTTTGCTGTAAGGCAAGAATTTTTTCTTCTATGCTTTTATTGGTAATCAGCTTATACACAAATACTGGCTTGTCCTGTCCAATCCGCCATGCACGATCTGAAGCTTGATCTTCAGCAGCAGGGTTCCACCATGGATCATAGTGAATGACCGTATCTGCGGCAGTTAGATTCAGACCGACCCCTCCTGCTTTCAGACTGATTAAAAATACTGGCACTTGTCCAGACTGAAATGCTGTAATGACTTCATCTCGCTTTTTGGTCTTTCCAGTCAGCTTCACATAGCCAATTTCTGCGTGATGGAGCTGTTGCTCAATCAGTTCCAACATTGAGGTAAACTGAGAGAAGATCAGAATTTTTCGCCCCTCCTCCACCATTGGAACGACCATATCCATCAACTGTTCAAGTTTGGCAGAGTGTGCCTGCCCGGTTTTCACTGAATCCAGCTTTAGTAAGCTAGGATGGCAGCACACCTGACGTAGCTTCAGTAAGGCATCTAAAATTTGAATTTGACTACGTTTAAAGCCTTTTTCTGCCACAATTTTCTGAATATTTTCCTGCATCGTGGCACGAACAGCCTCATATAACTTGGATTGCTGGTCATTCATATCAATATTGACTTCAATCGTAGTTTTTTCTGGCAATTCTTTGGCTACGTCAGTTTTCAAGCGACGTAAAATGAAGGGCTTAATCCGGTTGACCAGCTTTTGCCTTAACTGCTGATCACCGCGTTTTTCAATCGGATGACGGTACTTTTTATTAAAAATTTCTTGTGAATATAAAAATCCTGGCATCAGGAAATAAAATAGTGCCCACAGTTCACCCAAATGATTTTCCATCGGGGTACCTGTTAGACACAAACGATGTCGTGCTTTTAATTGGCGTACTACCTGTGCAGCTTTGGCACGCGGATTTTTGATATTCTGCGCCTCATCCAAAATGAGTTGATGATATTCATATTGCTTTAGTTGTTCTTCATCTCTCGCTAGAAGCGGATAGGTGGTTAACACAATATCATAGTGCGGAATCTGCTCAAAATTCTGATGGCGGTCGGGCCCCTGTAGCAGCAATACCTTGAGCTCAGGGGTAAATTTCTCCGCTTCTTTGAACCAGTTATGCATCAGCGATGTGGGTGCAACAATTAAGGCGGGACTGTCCTGCAAATATCCAGCCTGCTTTTCCATGAGTAAATGGGCTAAAGTTTGTGCTGTTTTCCCCAAGCCCATATCATCTGCCAGAATCCCGCCATGCTGGGTTTCCCTTAAAAACTGTAACCAGCCTAAGCCCTGCTGCTGGTATGGACGCAACTCCCCCTGAAAACCTTGTGGTGTCGGCAGTTGTTGCTGATAGCCTTGTTTGAATTTCTGTACAAATTGCTGCAGGCGATCACTGACCTGCCATGTCATCCCAAGATTATGCTGCAATTCTAATAATTGACTCGCATCATAGCGATCAATACTGCGCTCTTCTTGCTGTAAAATGCTCTGCAGATGCAACAATACCGGCTTAATATCCCTAGCGGATAGCGCCAAATCAGGTTGATCAACTGCAGTTTTCACGGTGAAAATTTGACTGTCATGCAGATGAATAAAAGTCCGTGGATCAAGTAAATCAGGATTTACTCGCACCAAAGCTACGAGCGCATCAAGCAAATTATAAGAATTGCCTGCACTGTCTTGAACCGTCGCCCCGATATTGAACCAGTCCTGCTGGCCTTCAGATTCAGTGATAGAAATATTTAAATTTTCAACATATTGCAGGTTAAAGGGGCTGTTTTCCAGATGCTCTATCTGCCAGCCCATCAACTCAATTTGATTGATGGGCATCAGCTGTTTGATCCAGTCTCCATAGAAAGCAAAAACCATAGAATCGAGACGTTGTTTATCCAGTTTTAATTGCTGGTCATAACTAAGATCTTTCACCCACTTCAGTGATTCGACCAATAGCTGTAAACGCTGGATTGACTGTTGTTCCTGAACTAAGTCCCGAAGCTGTCGCACCATTTTCCCATGCTGCTCACCAATAAAACTGTCGCCTGATGTACCTGCTTTTATTCTTCCGCCTGCATAGGAGAATTCAATTTCAGCACAAACAGACTCTTCCCATTTCCAATCAAATTTATCTAAAACACCGAAGCGTAAAATTGGCTGGGGACTACCCTCAAGGACCTCAACATGCTGAATAGACTCGGGCTGAGGCAGATTTTGCACGTCTGAATATTGATGAGTCAGTTGCTCAAACTCTGGCAAGAGCGTAGCTGGAAGATCAGGCATCTGTAAAAAATGGTAGAGCAGATTTGCCGTATATTCACCATATAACTGGCCCACCGTGTTCTGTTGAATATCCACATAACATGGTGGCTGGCTCGCGAGAATCTGGATATGTGGATTTGATTTTAAATCGAGTCGAATATCGCCATTGACCAATTCAATGTTTAAATGCTCCGTCTGTTTGTTGACACCTTGTTCCCAGATCAATTCGATGTGATAGCCTTGTTCTGACCATTGAAGTGCAGCATAGCTCTTTTTTTGCCAGTAAACATCGCCACTTTGAATAAAAGATTTAAAGTGCTCCAATGAAATTCCGGAGATATCAAGATTGCTTTGATAAAAACGCTCGTCGCTGTTTATTTTGGCGTAATAATAAATCTGGTTAAATAATTGTCGTTTTTGTTCCGGTAAAGTCAGATGCTTTCTGGTGATATTTTCATAGTGCGTATAATCACTTTCACCGGCAATCGAGCCATTTTTATTGCGTCTGGCCTTCTGCACCACAAGGGTCAATTTCTTTGAGCTGACAGACTGATTTAACAGGTAAATTAAACATGTGTTTGTTTTGGCAGGCTGCTCAGGTTCAGTCTGTTGTAAATACCGTTTAAAATCATTCAACCAGCGTTGCGCCTGATCATACCCCTGTTGGCGTTTTGCGATTCCCTGTGGGGATTGAGAGTCAGCATAACGCTGCTGAAATTCCTGGCGATATTCCTGAAAGAATAACCGCGCTAAAGCCGCAGCATGTTTACAGTTATATCCAACCGGACAAGTGCAGTCGTCATCGATTAAACGGTCTTTTTGGGGATTATAGGTAATCGCAGTATCGTAATAATCTGTCCCTTCAATTTGGGCATACATCGTGACACCGTCTTTTTCCTCAAAGAACTCAATCGTTTCCCTATCAATGTGTTTAGCATAGCTAAGGCTGCGCTGAATAGTTGCAGTACTAAAGCGAGATAGAAAATTGATCAATGAGGACATAATTACCAGACACTAAAAATGTTTATACAATTATAACGGACAAAGCTGTCATTTCAGAACAGTAGTGCTCGCCAACGTATCAAAAGGAAATAAATCCATGCTCAAAAACTTAATGTTTACTACAATGGATGGGGTGAATATTGGCTTTGGGGTACATTGGTCTCCTCAACCGCAATCACAGGTCGGCCATTAATCGCCTTTGAATACAGTGCAGAAGCGATCAGTAAAGGTTTAGAACTTTCCTGCACATCAAATGGATATCATGGGTGAGGCACTGAATATTCCTCGACAAGCTCTTGTGAAACTTGGTACTCAGGAAGCGGAACTTTGTGTCCAAGAAGTCGATGAAATTATTGGCTCGATTTGTAAGGTTGCAATCCGATTCAGCAATATCGCTCATGACCTATTACCTGGACAAATTCAAGCAGAGACTCTCCAACTGATCCAAAATAGGATTGAGCATAATATTCATTTATTGCACTAAATAGCCTTCACAAAGCTTCTATGAAGGGCTTACTCTAACCGTTGTTTTATCACGGCATAAGCTACACCAGTCACCACACTTCCAATCGCAATCGCCAATAAATATTTTAATGGATAATTCATCGCATTCGGAATGATCAGTACCATTACACCGCCATGAGGAGTGACTAGTTCACATTTAAATAATGCAACCAAAGCCCCAGTTACAGCACCACCTGCGATCGCGCATGGAAGCACTCGAATCGGGTCTTTGGCAGCAAACGGAATAGCCCCTTCCGAAATGAAACATAGGCCCAGAACTACAGCAGCCTTCCCTGCATCTTGCTCAGGTTTGGCAAATTTATGCTTTGCCAGAAAAGTTGCAATTGCCATACCCAATGGCGGTACCATACCCGCAGCCATGGTAATCGCCATCGGTCCGTATGTTTGTGACGTAAGTAAGCCCACCGTAAAGGCATAAGCCGCTTTATTTATTGGCCCCCCAACATCAATACACATCATACTCCCAAGGATAATCCCCATGATCATGGCATTGGTCGTCCCCATATTGGCAAGGAAGTGTGTGAGTAATTCAAACAATTGTGCAACAGGCTGTCCAACCACATAAATCATGATTAAACCAACAGCTAAACTCGCTAATAGTGGAATAATCAAAATTGGTTTTAATGCTTCTAGGCTACTTGGGAGTTTAAGCTGTTTCGATAAAAATAACGCAATATAACCTGCAATAAAACCTGCAACTAATCCACCGAGAAAGCCTGCCTCTAATTGTGTTGCAAGTAAACCGCCAATCAAACCTGGAGTTAAACCCGGACGATCCGCAATAGAATAAGCAATGTAACCTGCCAGCATAGGTACCATAAGAGTAAATGCTGCAGCACCTATTTGCTTTAAGGATGCGGCAAAGCTTCCTTCAACAGGGTTGAGGCCAAACATAAACGAGATGGCAATGATCAAACCGCCCGCCACCACCATCGGCAGCATGAAAGACACCCCTGTTAAAAGGTGTTTATAAATTCCAGTTTTTTCTTTGTTTTCATTTTCTGTCTTAGTGGCTGTTTGCTTACCCGTTTCAAGCACTTTGGCTTCAGCAATTGCATTTGCAAAAGTCTTATCCGTTTGCTTAAGAGCAAATCCTGTACTGCAGCGATATACACGTTTGCCTACAAAGCGATCTGTATTGACCTCAATATCCGTTGCTAAGATCACGACATCTGCTTTGGCAATACTTTCTGCCGATAAAACATTTTTAGCCCCAACCGATCCTTGGGTTTCAACATCAATCTGATAACCGTACTTTACTGCACCTTGTTGTAAGGCTTCGGCCGCCATAAACGTATGCGCAACACCAGTTGGACATGCTGTAATGGCGACAAACCGTGTAACCCCTACATTGGCTGCAATAGTTTCATCTAAAGCATCTGAATGCTCAAGAACTTGTTGCAAAAGCATGATCGCATCGTGTTGTGCGTTATTCAAACCAATGACTTTCACAACCTTGTCACGCAGTTGATCCGCTTCTGCCGACTTCTGTCCTACAAAAACAACCGTATCAATAACATTTGATAAATCGAGATGCTCGACTGATGTCGCCACATGATTGGAAATACCAAGTGCTGTCGCTGCTTTGGACAGTTTTTTGGACAAAATCACTGCATTAATCGGCTGCTCGGGACTATGTGGCACAAATAAAATATGTTTTATCTCTGGCATCGTATTAACTCAATGATTGGACTGAGATTTGCGATTTCAAATCTTCAATAACAGCAAAGTCTGGAAGGGCAAACCCAATTTGGGTCACAGCATTGCTCGCAATTGCGGTTGCTGTTTTCAATGTTTCTTCTGGGGAAGTTGAACTCAACAACCCATGAATCATACCTGCCAGCAAAGAATCTCCCGCACCCACAGTACTTTGGACGGTGACCTTCGGTGCAGTAGCATGCAGGGGGTGCGTGCGGTGAAGCCAGTTCACCCCGTTTTCACCCATCGAGACCACAATATGTTCGATCTGACTATTTAAACTGGCAAAAAGATGCTGCTGTTCTGCAAACGTTTCTGCTGGCAAATGGTAAGTTTCCGTCAACTCATCTGTATTAGGCTTAATCAACCAAGGATGGGCAGCAATTGCTGCTTTCAACGCAACACCACTGGTATCTACTGCGACTTTTTTACCCGCAGACTGTAACCATAAAATCAGTGTCGAAAGCTCTTCTGCAGAAAACCCTTGTGGCAAACTGCCAGCAATCACAATCACATCAACCTCTAAAATCAGTTGAGATAAACGTTCACATAGTTGTTGTTTTGCTGAGGTATCTACAAAAAAGCCCTTGCCATTGATGTCAGTCATCTGACCAGAAGCTTCTGCAACTTTAATGTTTTGTCGTGTTTCACCTGCAACATAAATAAATTGGTTATCAAATTGCTCTTGCTGGATATGATGATCAAAAATTTGACGGTTTTCTTGCCCCAAAAAGCCACTCACAATCAGTTCATGTCCCAAATCCTTAAGGACCTGTGCCACGTTTAAGCCTTTACCTGCTGCATGGCTTTGGGCCGTTAACTGACGATTGACCTCGCCAACTTTTAGTTGATCCAATTGCACGGTGAGGTCAATTGCAGGATTCAGAGTAATGCTTAATATCTTAGCCATTCGTAATTACTCCACCAATGCACGTACGGCAGACGCACTGTCACAACTTAAGGCTTGCTGTGCGACCTGTTTGCAATTTATATAGTTCAAACCACGAATTTGCGCCTTCACCAATGGAATACTGGTACTCGACATACTCAACTCATCCACGCCCAAGCCTATCAATACAGGCACAGCTTTTGGATCAGCAGCCAATTCACCACAAATGCCCACCCATTTACCATGCTGATGTGCTGCCCGAACAGTTTGATCAATCAATAGCAAAATACTCGGATGTAAGCCATCAGCTTCAGCAGACAACAGTGGATGACCACGGTCAATCGCCAGAGTATATTGAGTCAAGTCATTGGTTCCAATACTAAAAAAATCAACTTCTTGAGCAAGAATTGGAGCCAACAATGCTGCCGCAGGAACCTCAATCATAATACCGACTTGTAAGTTTTCACATGGATGCTGTATGCGAACCTCATCCAAAATTGCTTTTGCTGCTCGCCATTCTTCAACCCGCCCAATCATCGGAAACATAATTCTTAATGGGCGATTATCCGCTGCTTTAAGTAAAGCAACCAATTGCTGACGTAACAACTCTGGCTTACGTAAAGTCAGACGAATACCACGTAAGCCCAAGAATGGATTTTCTTCCTTTTCAATAGGCAAATACGGCAAAGGTTTGTCCCCGCCCACATCAAGTGTACGTACCACCAATGGACGACCTGCCAAAGCATCTAACACCACCCGATAATCGGCTTCCTGTGTAGCCTCATCAGGCGCACTGCTGTGTGACATAAAGACCAATTCTGTGCGTAGCAAACCAATTGCTTCTGCCCCATCGGCCACAGCCTGTATCGTAGCGCCCACTTTGCCAATATTGGCTGCGATTTCAACTTGATGTTGATCCAGTGTGATGGCAGGTTCTAAACAATGCTGTTCCGCTTGTTCTCGCAACTCACGCTGGCGTTGGCGCTCTGCAATGGCATGATCAATCTGATTTTGCTCGGGTGAGACCACATACTCCCCAGTATCCCCATTAATTAGCACGGTGGCATGGTTCTCAATATTTAAAACAGCTACACCTGCACCTACGACTGCTGGAATAGCCAGAGCACGTGCCACAATGGCGCTATGGGCACTCGCTCCACCAACCGCGGTCAAAATGCCTGCAACACGATCTTTATTCAGACGCGCTACATCACTCGGACCAACATCATGCATAATTAAAATATAAGGTTGCTCGGGTTCTGTGACATCGGCCACACCACACAAAGCAGCCAAAACACGCTCACCAATATCCCTTAAATCAGCCGCACGCTCTGCCAGTAAACGATCGCTAAGTGCAGCCTGTGCGGTAGCAGCTACTTCAATATGATCATGCCAAGCTGCAGCAGCAGACAACCCTTGTTTTAAACCGCGTTGTACACTTTGGAGGAGGTCTGGATCATCCAGCATTTCCAAATGTGCCATGAATATCTGTTTAATGGCAGTAGATTCAGTATGTGCAATGAATTGACGTAAGCTATTTTTCACCTGATGAAGCGCAATTTCAAGCTTTTCATTCTCAGCTTTAAAGCTCTGTCCGCGACGTTCATAACTAAATTCACGTGGCTTCACCACATGTGCAGGGCCAAAAGCAAGGCCAGTTGATGCAGCAATACCGCAGCTACCCGTATCGCCATGTGATTCAAAAGACATTAATTCCAAAGTATTTACGACTGGGTCACTACTGCTATGCTGATGAGATACAAGGTCAACAGCTTCAACCTCTTCTCCTAAGCCCTGTTGAACTGCATCAATAATCTGTTCTAAGCCTGCTACAGCATCGGTATCAGGTTGTGCAATAAAAGTCAGAGTTTGACCACGACGGCATCCCATGGCTAATAATTTGGTTAAACTTTTTGCCGAAACGTAAGCCCCCTCATCTACAGCAACGAGAATATCCCCTGCAAATTTCTTGGTCATATTGACCAAGTGTGTCGCGGGACGCGCATGTAGACCATGAGCGTTAGCTAAGACAATACGACGAGATGGCCAATCAGGAATCAGTTCAGCACCAATTAACTGCGCCAATTGGTGACTATCTTGCTCTTGGTTGAGGGTATGAACTTGTTCAGTATCAAACAAAATATCCATTAACCGTTGAAACCGTTGCATATCCAGTTGCTCATTACTGGCAATACACACCAAAGTCTTGAGCATTTCCTGCTGATGGCTTAAAACCTGTTCCGCTTTTACCAAACTTACAGCTGGGCTCAAAACATGCTGGTTAGAAGTGATCGACCAGACCGCCTCCCCTAAATGAATCATGCTGTTTAGATTTAAACCCGACAGAAAACCACACTCCACCATTTTTTGCTGTTTC
Source organism: Acinetobacter sp. LCT-H3 (assembly GCF_001866125.1). Classification (NCBI taxonomy): domain Bacteria; kingdom Pseudomonadati; phylum Pseudomonadota; class Gammaproteobacteria; order Moraxellales; family Moraxellaceae; genus Acinetobacter; species Acinetobacter sp. LCT-H3. Next base: position 14,437 of record NZ_MODX01000032.1, read on the forward strand.
AGCAACTGTGTTGCCTGCCAAATTAAATCTTCTACATCAAGTGCGGGAACTTGGGTGGCGATTAAATTTTCATGCAATGCCAAAGATGCGGGTTGGGCTTGTAATAATGAAATAATTTGCTCTGCAGATTGAGCCTGTTTCACTTGATCAGCGACATCATTAATTAAAGCTCGCGTCAAAATTTGTAAGACTTGCAAATGCTCATCTGATTTCGCAGCAATCACCACTGCTAAATAAATTTTATTTTCACCGTCCCAAACAACTCCTTCAGGAAAGTGTGCCAGACGAATACCAGTTTTTAAAATACATTGGCGAGACTGAGGCGTCCCATGCGGAATGGCAATTCCTTGCCCTAAATACGTTGCACTTTGTTGTTCGCGCACGGTCAACCCATGAATATAATCAGGTGTAACCAATTGGTCTTCGACCAAGATATCGACTAGACATTGCAACGCTTGTGCCTTATCAGTGGCGTGTTGTTTCATTCGAACATGTTGTATATCTAGCGCGAGCATAAAACGTCCTTGCAAAGCAGCATAGTGAGAAGATGCTTTTTTACTGCAGAAAAAATAAGTCGAATTCTACTCAGGATTTACACAAAAATCTGTATTTTTTGATTTTATCTTCATGATCATCATTACGATTCTTGCGTACCACACCATGGGCACGTGAAAAAGTAGAAAGCTTATATTTGTACGTCTTACGCCAAAAGGCCAAACAGAAACCGTAACCTCAGGCAACACCCCTCTCATCATAAAATTATACCAGTCAGTAAAATACCCTTAGATTAAGCATATGTATGTTGGTTATTATTGTTGATTATCACAATAAATTAGTGACCAAAAATCAAAGTATCCGACCCCACCTTAAATTACGTCACACATAATAAAAACTCTATATAACTGTTATATATAGAGTTTATTAACGTACCAATTATGTTATTTAGTGTATTTTATGTCGGTGACTCTTGCCAAGGTTGGGGTTTTAGACACATCAATCGCAGGCTGATGAGTCAAACCACCAAACATGATATGTGACATCGACTCTAATTGTTTTGTTACAGCCTGATTGAGTTCTGAATGATTATAACCGTGAATTGTGCACCACCAGGACGACATGCCATCAATCAGCTCGGTACCATCTTCAAGTTCAATGACTGCACCATGTGCAGCTTTAACTTTGTAACATGGCAAAGGTTGTGTCATAGAGGTATAAGGATGCCAAATATGCTGTTGATCAAAAGCGTCCTGCACAGAATTTACCCCAATTATTAAAACTAAAACTGATCTTAGCGCGTTAAATCTGAAAATGAAACGTCAAGAGCTACCAATCTCTTTTTGCTTAAGCCAGATCGGCTAAAAATTTTAAAATTGGCTCAACGAGTAACTTGGAATCAAAAAGGATGGCATCGTGTGTGCCCTGTATTTTTACCAAATTCAGATTTAGGGTTGTTAAAAACACGGATTCTTGACTAACTTTGCAAGGAACCAACATATCGTTCTCGGAAAATATAAATAGCATCTTGACTGAATGATTTTTTAGGATATCCACCAGATTTAATTGATGCAAGAGATAAAGATGCTTAATCTGATAGTTTAAATCAATACTATTTAACTGTTGGTGCAATAATTTTGCACGTTCACGCGCTGCTGCACCAGCTAAAGTGACCAAGGTACAGAAGCGCTGCATCCCGCGTTTTGGATCAGCCAGTATGGAAGATTTAAATTGTGTATATTGTTCAACTGGCATTGCCTGTGGCCATGCTTCGTTGGCCACGAAGCAGGGATTTGACATACAGCAAATCACTGGCTTGGCAATTTTCAATTGTTGCTGGATTTCATTAGCCAGCAAAAGTGCCAACTGTCCACCCAAAGACCATCCCATCAAGACATCAAAAGAACTCGCCTGCCTAACTTTTTCGGCCAAAATACTTTCCACGTTAGGATCAAAAATATCCCATACTTCAACTTGATGCCGCTGCCGTAACTGTTCTACAAACGGGGTTAAGACCGCTGTTCCTAGCCCCCAACCCGTAATCATCAGTATCTTCATTTTGTCTGCTCCAATAAAAAGGGACCAATTCAAGTTGAAATGATCCCTGTTTGTTACACGATTAATTAAGCAGGTTGCATCGCATCTACAGCCAATTCTTTAGCTGTTTTCTTGGCAGCTTCAGCTTTTAAGCCTAATTTAGCAAACAAGGCTTTGTCTTTACCTTCACCACTGTTCGGGGCAGTAAGCAATTTATCACCTGAAAATAATGAGTTAGCTCCAGCCATAAATGCCAGTGCCTGATCAGAGTCAGAGAGAGATTCACGACCTGCCGACAAGCGGATATAACTCTTCGGCATAATAATCCGTGCTACCGCAATAGTACGAATCCAGTCAATCACATCCAGTTTTTCAACATCGGCCAGTGGTGTGCCTTCAATAGGAACCAGCATATTTATGGGCACCGAACCCGGGTGAATCGGCATAGTCGCTAGTTCAAATAACAAACCGACTCGGTCTTGTACGCCTTCGCCCAAGCCGACAATACCGCCACTACAGACATTAATTCCGGCATTACGCACATGATCAAGCGTATTTAAGCGGTCATCAAAGCTACGTGTACTGATGACATTGGCATAATATTCACGTGAGGTATCAAGGTTGTGGTTGTAATAATCTAGTCCTGCATCTTTCAGACGTTCCGCTTGTGAGGCATTCAGCATCCCTAGGGTCATACAGGTTTCCATGCCCAGTTTCTTGACTTCCTGCACCAATTCCAGCACATACGGCATATCGCGTTCATGCGGGTTACGCCATGCTGCGCCCATGCAAAAACGGGTCGAACCGGAAGCTTTGGCCTGTTTGGCTTCAGCAATCGCCTTTTGTACTTCTACGCGTTTTTCAATTTCCAGATCAGTATCATAATGTGCAGATTGCGAACAGTATTTACAATCTTCCGGACAACGGCCCGTTTTAATTGAAAGCAGAGTACTGACCTGAACAGTATTCGGTTCAAAGTTTTGGCGATGAATTTGCTGTGCCTGAAACAGTAAATCCATTAAAGGCAAGTCATAAATTTCTTGTATTTCGGCACGTGACCAATCATTACGGATCATCTTGTCTGCATCATCTAAAATTCCATTGAGTAAATCATACGCTGTTTTTTTTATTTTTCTTTAGCGTTTTCTTTCATATTCATTGCCTGCTTAAAATAGCTTTAGTGTATCAAGCTATTTTGAAAGCTTATTTAACTCGAATCCTGCTTAAGCCGATGATTCCTTAATTTGAATTGTTGGCTTATTTTGATGAGTATCATTGCGGTCTATGGCGGTTCATCTTTAAGTTTTGCCGGTGTGACTTTACCTTTAAATAATGCGCCCCTATTCACCCAGTTTTGGGCCAATATTATTCCGTTTACGCCCTATGCCAAATTACAAACCGAACAATGGGTGATTGGCAGTCCAATGTATATTTCACTGCCAGCTGGATTAATGCTGCTGGTCTATGCTTTGGTTTATGCTCTGCTGGCTTATCTGTTTCTTAAAAAAATAGCCAAAGGAGCAGTCCAATGAAATCCCTTTGGTTTTACTATCTACAAAGCTTTAAAGATATCGTCAGTCACGGCACGATCTTTACCACGCTGATTCTATCCGTCTTGTTTTACAGCTTTTTTTATCCGACCGCTTATCAGGCACAGCAGGCTGAAGCCTTACCGATTATTATTGTCGATGAAGAACAAAGTAGCTTAAGTACCCGCATTATTGGTCAGGTGGCACAAAGCCCCAATGTCGAAATTCAGGCGATTACCGGAAATTTTGCCGAAGCCAAACAAGGGGTGGAGTCACAAAAAGCTGATGGCATTTTACTGCTACCGGACAATTTATCGCAAAGCTTAAGGCATGGTGAAACAGGCGGCATTGGACTGTATTTAAGCACAGCCAACTTTTTAGTGACCAAACAAATTGGTCTGGGCTTAGCCACATCGGTTGAGCAAACTTTGGCAGATTATACTGAACGCTTTGGTCAGGTCTCGGATTTTTCACCGGCCCTTTCTGTGCATCAAATTCCTTTATTTAATCCACTGTCCGGCTATGGCAGTTATGTCTTTCCTGCGGTTGCACCCTTAATTATCCACCAAACCATTCTTTTGGGTTTGAGTATGCTGATTTTGGTATATCGGGAAAGAAAAATAGAATTAAACGTAAATGCATTGACTGGGATGTGCTTAGCCGTCTTCACCATCGGCTGTCTGGGATGTTTCTATTTATTCGGTTTCAGCTTCTGGCTGTTTGATTATCCGCGCGGTGGCAACCTGTTCGGGACGCTACTGGCTGTTCCAGTTTTTATCTACACGATAATTGGCATGACCTGCCTATTTGCCAGTTTTCTGGATCTGCCGGAACGTGCGGGTCATGTCATTGTATTCACTTCCATTCCACTGTTCTTTTTATCTGGTGCGGCTTGGCCGCATGCTGCCATGCCCATCTGGATGCAAATCGTTGGCGAAATCCTGCCCTCTACCCAAATTGTGCAGACGTTTATTCAACTCAATCAGATGGGTGTGCCTACAACACTGATCTTGCCTAAACTGCTCTATCTTGGAATGATCGGCAGCTTGTGCTTTTTCCTGGCTTATCGACGTTTAATTTCAAACTGTGGAACTTTCTAGCTAGATGTTTAGTCCCAGATTTTAGTGGTGCAATATTCTTAGAGAAATGGAAGGAAGCACTATGGGACAAGTTCTACACAGAAGCGTCACAACGACACAGACAGTGCGTCGAGCAATACAAAATAGTCAAGAGAGCTTAAGAACGCTAGCCAAGCGTTACGGCATCAATCAAAAAACCGTCGCAAAATGGAAGAAACGTATTTCAGTAGATAATCTTACAACCGGGCCAAAGAATCCTCGCTCAAGCGTGTTATCGCCTGAAGATGAGGCGGCAATTGTTGCTTTTCAAAAACGCACTTTGTTGCCGCTAGACGATTGCCTTTATGCATTGCAGCCGAGTATTCCTTATCTGACACGCTCGTCGTTATACCGCTGCTTGCAGCGGCATGGTATTTCACGACTGCCTAAGGTACAAGGTGATCGCCCTGTCAGGAAGCGCTTCAATGGTTACTTTCATATCGACATCGCTGAGATGCAAACAGCACAGGATAAGCTTTATCTCTTCGTGGCTTTATTGCATAAATATTTTGCAAAATACTGATTTTTAAGGGTTTTATAAAATTTTAATAAAAGATAAATATAATAAAATCATAGTGTTAGGTATTCGTGCAGCAAAGCCGTTCAGGAGCACAAAGGTAAGGTAATAACATCTTTTTAATAGTGATATTTATTGCTCCCTATCCTTACATTAAAGTTTTATTTGGAGATTTACCTATCATTAACCCATTTTTCATTCATATTTCCTGTTATGTTGAGATTGCTTTAAGAGATATTAAACAATAACATTAGTGATAATTATTATCATTTACATTAACTAAAATGTCTTCTACCGTTCCTTCATCATTTAAACTATCTTTACTCAGTTTTTCGATTTTAGTTACACAACAAAGTTTTGCCGATGATACTCAGCAATTACCGACGATTACCGTTACAGCGGCATCAGAACAGAGTGAGCTCAGCTCTGAACAGAGTAAAGCCTATATCATCCAAAACTCGTCAACCGCCTCAAAACTGAATATTCCACTTAAGGAAACGCCGCAAACAGTCAATGTCCTTACCCGCCAGCAACTGGATGACTTTGCCTTGGATAATACCCGGGACGTACTGCGCAATACCCCTGGCATTATCGTCAGCAATCAGGAAACGGAACGGACCTCCTACCTTGCCCGAGGTTTCGAGATTTCAAATGTTTTAGTCGATGGCGTTGGTATTCCACTCGAAGGCTATAATTATAATAATGATAATCCAGACAGTTTTTTGTTTGACCGTGTAGAAGTGGTCAAAGGCGCGAATGCCTTAAATAATGGAATTGGTGATCCCGGTGCAACCATTAACATGATTCGCAAACGCCCTACTCAGGAACTTCAGGCAGCCTTGAATGCAAGTTACGGTTCATGGAATACGCAGCGCTATGAAGCAGATATATCCTCTCCTCTAACCCAGGATGGAAAAATCAGAGGCCGTGTATTTGGCTATCAACAGAATGGCGACAGTTATCTGGATCGTTATGAGCTGGAAAAAAATGGGATCGGTACAGTTGTTGAGGCAGATGTAACTGACACAACCCTATTGACAGCCGGCTATACCGAAACCAATCATAAGCCGAATGGTGTGAATTGGGGTTCTAATCCGCTGATCAATACCGAAGGCGAGCAGCTCAGTTACTCACGGAATTATAATTACAGTCCAAGCTGGGCCCACTGGGATAGCAATATTAAAAGTTACTTTGCCGAGCTTGAACAAAAACTGGGTGGCGACTGGACAGCCAAACTGACCTATGATGAAAAACGTACACAACGCGATTCAAAGCTCTTGTTTCTGTCCGGCAAACCTGGCGCAAATGGCACTTCAGGCATCTTCCTCTACCCAGGCATGTATATTGATGACAATAAAGAACAACAAGCCAGCCTGAGTTTTAGCGGCACCTATCCGCTTTGGGGACAACGCCATGAAGCCTCATTGGGCTATGTCTGGGCCAAAAATCGTCTGGATGAATTGGGTTATGCTGGCAGCTTTGTCAATCCGCTGACCACAGATTTAGCCAGCTTTACACCCGAAGAACCAAGCTGGGATATGTCGAAAACCAGTGGTGAAATGCATATCCGGCAGAAGAACCAGAGCCTTTATGCTGCGACCCGACTGCATCTGAATGATGATCTGAAACTGCTTTTAGGTGCGAACTACGTTCAGGCTGAAAGCAGTGGCAGTAGTTATGGAAAAGATACTGTTTATGATGAAGATAAAGTTTTACCCTATGCCGGTCTGACCTATAACTTTAGCCCTGAATATACAGGCTATCTGAGTTATACCTCGATTTTCCGTCCGCAAACCACCAAAGCAGATGATGGCAGCATTAACAAACCGATCGAAGGTGAAAGCTATGAAGTCGGAGTCAAAGGTTCTTGGCTAGATGACAAGCTTACCGCCACCATGGCTGTGTTCAGAACGGAGCAAAGTAATTATCCGCTTCGTGATTCTGATGGTATCCCGACTTTACGCACAACTCAGGTCAGTGACCTGCGTTCCCAAGGCTACGAGTTTGGCTTGGCGGGACAACTGAGCGACCATTTAAACTTAAGCTTTGGTTATACCCAGTTTAGCCTGAAAGATCTGATCAATGGCGGTGATGCGCGTACCTTCAATCCAACCCAGTCTTTTAATCTTTTAACTACCTATCAGGTGCCGCAACTTCCAAAACTGAAACTGGGCCTTGGTGTGCAGTGGCAAGATCAGACCTATCTAGATGTGCCTGAAGCAACCGCCAATGGAGTGATTACCCAGAAAGCTGGAATCATTGAGCAGGATGCTTATGCGCTCGTGAACTTAATGGCCAGCTATGAGCTGAATGAGCATATGACCTTGCAAGCCAATGGTAATAACCTGACCAATGAAAAATATCTGTTCAATTTCCCGAATCAGCAAGGTTTTTATGGTGCACCAGCAAATTACAGCGTTGCTGTGAAATTTAAATACTGATTTTCAAACTTAGCCTTGACGACATGTTCAGGGCTAAATCATCACTACATACACAAAAACAGGTAAAACAAATGAAAAAAATGATCGCTCTGACCCTCGGACTGTCTATGACACTTTCAGCTCAGGCGCATATGCTTTGGCTGGAACGTGATACAGATAAGCAGACTCATGCGTTCTTTGGTGAATATAGTGAACAGCTTAAAGAAACGCAGCAAGGTGCCCTCAAGTCTTTCAATCAGGCAAAGGCCGTTCAGTCTAGAAAAAGCTTTAGTCCTCAAATGCAACAAGATCATTTGCTTTATGCGACCCAAGGCCAGACAGATGTCCAGCTCAGTCATGAATTGATCTATGGAGAATCATTGTTGAGCTATCATGCCAAATCCGGCAGACAAAACTTGAAAGCAGAGTCAGAACTAGATATTGTCCCGACTCAGATCAACAGCAATACATTTACGGTACTGTATCAGGGTAAAGCTGCTGCGGATGTTGAAGTCACAGTCTTTTCCCCACAATTCTGGCTAAAAAAATACACCACCAACGGCCAAGGCCAGATTACGATCGCCACGCCATGGAAAGGTCAATATGTCATTGAAGTTGGCAAAGAAGCAGACAAGGCAGGAAAATTGAATCAGCAGGCCTATAAAAAACAGTATCTGGTCACGACTTTAAGTTTTGTTTATTAAGTTTTTAGATTTTCATCAGTATAGATTTATTCAAGGCCAAATATGATGTCTGTTGTAGTGCAGCCACTTGCCATTCTCTATCGCTTAGGCATGACCTTTGGCATTGGCTACTTGTGCAGTTATTTAATCGCACTCGATCTGGCTTACTTTTTACAAGCTTATTTGCCTAAAGCTGAGTCTGTCTATTTGGCTGCATTTACTGCCCTGATTTTTTATGTTTGTTTTGTGATTGGAATCTTCTGTATCCAAAGTTTAAAAAAGCTTTCTATCTATAGCCTGATTCCTTTACTTATTTTATTTCTCTTCTCCCGCTTCATAGGTTAAACCATGCATAAATCTGTCCGTCAATCCATGGCATGTTTACATTCATGGCTGGGTTTAAGCTTTGGCTGGTTACTCTTTGCGATCTTTTTAACAGGCGCGGTCACCTATTACCGACATGAAATCAGTCTATGGATGCAGCCTGAATTTGCCACAATGCAAGTCAATCAGGAAACTGCCTTAAAATCTGCTTACAGCTATTTACAGCAGCATGCACCGGACGCCCAAAACTGGTATATCGGAGTCGCCAATCAAGACTCACCGGTGAATAAAGTCTACTGGCAAAAAGCGGATGGTGGCTATGAAGTCAAAACCCTGGATGCTTCGACAGGAAAAGAATTAAACCTCTCGGCCACCCAAGGGGGAGATTTTTTCTATAATTTTCATTTTCAGCTCTATGGTATGCCCTACACCATTGGTCGGCTGATTGTGACGATTGCTGCCTTTATCATGTTATTGACTCTGATTTCAGGAATCATTACCCATAAAAAAATCCTGACAGACTTTTTTACCTTAAGAGCATTTAAGGGGCAGCGCTCCTATCTGGATTTTCATAATGTCAGTTCAGTGATTGCCCTGCCGTTCTTTTTGACCATGACATTTACCGGGCTGGCGATTTTCTTTTATATCGTGCTGCCTTCCGGTATGAAAAAACTCTATCCAGACAATCCCTTTCAATATTTTGAAGAAATTCGCACAATCAATACATCAGCCACCCCCTCAGTTCCTGTGAAAACGCAGATGCTGCCAATTCAACATTTTATCACCACGGCACAGCAACACTGGGGAGATGCGGAATTTGACAATATCACGGTCAAGCAGCCCAATACCCAGCTGGCACAAATAACATTAACCCAACTCAAAGATCATTCCATTACCAGAAATCAGGCACAGCTTATTTTAAATGCAGCTACCGGAAAATTGCTTGAAAGTACACGAAATGAAAGTGCAATTGCCACACTCAATGCCGGCATATATGGCTTGCATATGGCACGTTTTGCCGAGCCCATATTACGTTTAGGACTATTTTTTTCTGGCATATTGGGCTGTGCCATGATTGCCTCCGGTCTGCTGCTGTGGAGTCTGAAACGCCAGATTCAGAAAAAATCAGCGCGGTTTCATCTCGGACATTATTTGGTGAACCGCTTAAATATCACCATGATAATTGGCTTGCCACTTTCCATGCTGGGTTATCTCTATGCGAATCGTTTTATCAGTATTCCTGCAGGTGCACCAAATTATGAGATTTATAGTTTTTTCAGTATCTGGCTTGGCAGTTTTATCCTGGCATGTGTAACCCCACAGCAGCATATATGGAGAATGCAGCTTAAACTTCTGATTTGTGCTGCCTTTATACTTCCCCTGATTGATATTTATTATTTAGTTTCCCAGCAATATATTGCTTCTTTTGCGACTTATTGGCCTTTTTTGCGTATTGAGCTAATGTTATGGACCTTGGCCCTTTTTGCCCTATTTTTACACCAAAAAATTACGCCCATTCAGCAAAAAGCGGTCAATAAAATTCAGGCTAAATTAAAAATCACTCAACAGGAATCATCAATATGATATGGATTGCAGTGATCGGTCTGCTTTGGCTGAGCTGTTTTGGTTTTTATGTGGTAAGTGAAAAGCAGATCCTAAAAACCCGAAAATCTCATTACGCTTTTTTAGCGGATTTTCCTACGTACACTAAATTCGCTGCAGGTATTTTCTTATTCGTCGCGATGTTTTTATTACGTACCCAGTTTAGCTCCAGTATTAGCTTTGTGTCTCTATGGGTATTTCTAAGCCCTGTACTGTTTATCTTTATCTTAAAAATGAATAAAGCATTTTAGTATTTATTTAAAATCAGAAAGTAGCAAACAGCCTAGTGTGCTATTCACACGCCCTTTATTAAACCAATCTACCCAGTAGACCTCTTTCATAAATCAT
>NZ_MODX01000033.1:0-23678 GCF_001866125.1 Acinetobacter sp. LCT-H3
TTTATGAAAGAGGTCTAATATCAAGTAAAATTCTAATTGACGATTAGAGTCAGGCATCGGCAGTCGATTTGCTTTTTCCTGCGTAATCGGTTGATATTTTCAGGGATGTCATCAATTGGAAAGGGTCCTAAATAATGCTCTCGATGTGGACTAAGCTGTGTTTTTACAATCAATTCAGGATTCTGTTTCCAAGTGACGACTTCTCCTTCCTGAGGGAGATGAGCTTGGTCTTTTGATGAGCAGGCTATAAGTGGGACAAGATAGCCGGCTAAGATAAAGCATTTCTTTATTTGCATTGTTTTTCTCTTTAAGCTTTATTCTTGGATGGACTAGTTAAGGTTTATTTATAAAAAAACACAGATCTGTGCCAAATTTTATTTCTCTAAAGATTTAAGCGATTAACAAAGCAATATCAATTACAGCTAAACGACTAATTCATTATAAAAATAAAAATCTTTGAGGTAAGATTAAATCCAACATGATTAGACGTATCTAGATTTTATAGATACCCAGATAAGGATCAAAGCATGCAACAAGAAGTCATCATTGTCGGTGGTGGGATGGTGGGTTTAAGCCTCGCACTGATGCTGGCGAAAACCGGGATTGCGGTCAAACTGTTAGAAGCAATCCAATACCCAGATTATGATGATATCAATCTTGCTCCCTATCACTCCAGTTTTGATGCCCGTAACAGCGCTTTATCACGCCGTAGTGTACAGATTTATCAGGAGCTGGGTCTGTGGGATGCTTTACAGGAACATGCCACGCCGATTCTGGAAGTGAATATTACCGAACAGGGCAGCTTTGGTAAGGCACGTCTGATCGCTGAACAGGAAAAAGTCGAAAGCTTTGGTCAGGTGATTGAAAATGCCTGGCTCGGTCGCGTATTGCTGACACAAGTCAAAAAAGAGCCACTCATTGAACTGATCGATGGCCTCCAGGTAACGTCTCTCATCCAGGATAAAGACTTTGCTTATATTGAAGCACAGCGTGGCGAGACTGCTTTAAAACTGCAATCCAAACTGGTAATTGCTGCGGATGGTCGCGATTCTTTCTGTCGTAAGGCACTGGGTATTGGCGCATCGGTACACGACTATGATCAGGTTGCGATTGTCACAACCGTACAAACATCAAAACCGCATCAACATGTCGGTTTTGAACGTTTTAGTCCTTTAGGACCTTTGGCTTTGCTACCTCTTCCAGGCGAATACCGTCGTTCCGTGGTATGGCCAGTTCCTAAAGGTACCGAGCATGAATGGCTGGGTGATGAAAATGATCAGCACTTCCTGCATGCTTTACAACAGACTTATGGTGATCGTGCCGGAAAATTCCAGAAAACTGGTAAGCGTTTCAGTTTCCCATTATCGCAAGTCCTGGCAGAAAAGCAGGCAGTTGGTCGTGTGGTGTTAATGGGGAATGCAGCGCATACGATTCATCCAGTTGCAGGACAGGGCTTTAACCTGTGTATGCGTGATGCTTATGTACTGAACCGTTATCTGGCAGAACAGCTGGAACAGGGGGCTGATCTGGGCGATGCTCAAATGCTGCAAGATTATGAAAAATCACGCCTGAAAGATCAGCAACGTGTGATCAAGTTCTGTGATTCAGTCGTACGTGGTTTTAGCAACCAGAATCCATTCCTGAAACTGATCCGTAATACCGGCCTGGTGGCTTTTGAAAATATTCCAGGCATCAAGCCACTTGTAGCCAACTATGCAATGGGACTCAAAGCATGACAGAACAAACTCAGGTATTAGATGCTGTCATTGTAGGTGGCGGGCTGGTTGGTGGCTTAACGGCATTATTACTTGCTCAAGATGGCGTACAGACCACCGTGCTGGATGCTGCACCGATTTTAGATACTGAAAAGACACTAAGTGTTGCCAATCCACGCGTATTGGCACTCAGCCAGGCCACTATTCATTTGCTAAAAACAGTAGCGGTTTGGGAAAAACTTGCACGTCAGCAGCCATATACAGGTATGCAGGTCTGGAATAAAAATGGTTATGGTGAAATCAATTTTGGTCAGCCTTCCAAGAAAACACCAAAAGTCGAGCAGGCGCTTGGTTCTATGGTTGAGCCAAGTATTCTGAACCTGGCCATTCAGCAAAAAATGCTGCAAGAACTGAAAGATTACCGCACACAGGTCAAAGTTAGCCGGGTAGAACGTGGGGTAGGAGTCTGGATTGTACACCTTGCCGATGGTACCCAGCTCAAAACCAGATTGCTGATCGGTGCAGATGGTGCCAATTCCTTTGTCCGTGAACAGGCCTTTATTGACATTGATGTCCTGGACTATAAACAGGCCGGTATCAGCTGTGCCATTAAGACCGCGCAACCCCATCAGCATGTTGCACGCCAGATTTTCTTGGAAACTGGTCCATTGGCTTACTTACCAATGGCAAGCTTAAAAGCTGAAGAACAGGGGCATTGGCAATCGATCGTCTGGACTTTGCCGGATGATTATGCTGAAGAATATGCAGCCTTGTCAGATCAGGAATTTATCCAATTACTGACCCGAGAAAGTCACCATATGCTTGGTGAAGTGCTCGAAGCTAGCCCACGAGCAACTTTCCCGCTTAAAGCACGTGCGGCTCAGCAATATGTGCAAGATGGACTGGCCCTGATCGGTGATGCTGCCCATGTGATTCATCCACTCGCGGGACAAGGTGTCAATATTGGCTGTTTGGATGCGGCAGTGTTATGTGATGTGTTACTGCATGATAAAACGCGTGGCGTCTGGGCACATGAGCAAACCTTACAGCGCTATGAACATCTGCGTAAGGGGCAAAATGATGCCATGATGCACAGCATGTCTGCGATTGGCTGGATGGAAACCACTCAACTTTTCCCTGTGGTTTGGGCACGTAATTTGGGCCTGAAACAGGTTGAACAGCTGCCTGTATTAAAAGATGCTTTTATGGCGCAAGCCAATGGCTTGGGACTGCTCAAAGATACCCGCTACGCCGTCTGACCTGGAATTGTTATTTTTTAAACAATCATATGTAAAAAGAAACGAATTTGTTTAAAAAAGATACGATTTTTTAATATTTGGTACTAGGCGAAACACAAAGAGATTGCTAAATTTCAGGTAATTTACAACCTAGTTTAAATGCACATGTGATGGTCATTTGTGGGGGACATGAATATGACAGATATGAATGAATATGATGAAGCAGAAGATGCTGTCGTTGATGATGATGAAGCGAAAGCAGCAGAGAAAGGCGCTGCTGAAGGTGATGAAGTTGTTAGTGATACAGACGTTCTGGAAGCTGAAACATTGACTGTGACAGCGAAGCTAAAAAAGCGTCAGGCACTTGAAGATGAGGTGGCCGCGTTCCTGGCTCGCGGTGGTCGAATTACTGAAGTGCCGGCAGACGATTCAGTACGCGAATAAGTCGTCTACCTCCTGAATATAAAAAAACACCGCGGATTACAGTGGTGTTTTTTTATGCCTATCTTTCTCTGGAAAAAGCTATTTAGTCATTGGCACCCGTCAACTCAAGTGCACGTTGGTAAGCCACTTTCTTTTTGATACCGGTCAGATCGGCTGCCAGCTGGGAAGCTGCTTTCACAGAAAGATCCTGTAATAAACGGAGTAACAGCTTGTCGAGTTTTTCCTGATCCATATCTTTTTCGACAGTCGCTCCACCCACTACCAGTACGATTTCACCTTTTTGCTGGTTGGCGTCCTTGGCAATAAACTCAATCAATTCACCCAAGGTCATCTTTCGGATAGTTTCAAACGTTTTGGTAATTTCACGGGCAAAGCCAACCGGACGATCAGCACCAAACACATTCGCCATATCTTTCACACATTCCAGAATCCGGTGCGGTGCCTCATAGAAAATCATGGTCTGGGTTTCATCTTTGAGTTTTTCCAAATTGAGCAGACGCTGGCTTTGTTTTGATGGCAGGAAGCCTTCAAAGCTGAAACGGTCACTCGGTAAACCTACTGCGCTTAATGCAGCAATTGCAGCACAGGCACCCGGTACAGGTATCACACGAATATTGTGTTCCTGTGCAGCACGCACGAATTTAAAGCCTGGATCACTAATCAATGGTGTACCCGCATCACTGATCAGTGCCATGTTTTCGCCATTGAGCAAACGTTGAATAAGCTGATCTATCTTGTTGCTTTCATTATGGTCGTGGCAGGCTGTCAGTGGAGTGGAAATATTAAAATGCTTGAGCAATTGCATAGAAGTTCGTGTATCCTCAGCAGCAATAAGACTCACCGACTTCAACACCTCAATTGCACGATAACTAATATCATCTAAGTGCCCGATTGGAGTCGCAACAACAAATAACTGAGCACTCATAGGTTTCTCCATGTGGAATAAACAGAATTATAAAAAACGGAAGAATATTAAAAAAATATTGGGTTTGAGCTTATTGGGCTGCATCGGCAGCGTGCAAGCGGAAATTCTGGTCATTCTACCCGAATCTGGACCTTTGGCGCGAGCTGCATCGAATATCAAACAGGGATTCATGAGTGCCTATATGGCATCCGGGCAAAAAGTGCCGATTAAATGGGTGAATTCTGATCAGAAGAAAATGTCACAATTACTGAAACAGCATGTCAATAAAAAGACGCAGCTCATCGTGGGGCCACTGGCACGTCAGGATATTGAAGCACTGGTTCAGGCCCAACCCAAAGTCAAAACCCTGAGTCTGAATGACAGCATGAGCAGTTCACCTCAGCTTTGGCAGTTCAGTCTGTCTAAGCATGAAGATGCAATTGCTTTACAGAAGGTACTGACGAAGGATCGAATTCAGTATTTGCAGATACTGCGTCAGCCCGGAAGTGAGACCGAGCATGAACTGATGTTGATGTCTTTGCTCAGTGTAGGGGATCTGCAAGTGGATATTATCGATATTGCACCAAAATCTTTGTCCTCTAAACAGGGTTTATTACTCATGGGCAATCCGGAGTGGTTGGCCGCAATGCGAAACCTGCCGAAGAAACGGCTTTATACCGTATCCAATGCGATTGACCAGCATATAACTTTGACTAAAGGTATTAAATTTTGTGACGTACCTGCACTGTATACTCATGCCTGGCCAGATGTATTGAATGCCTATCAGCAGGCGCCGGTGCAGATGTCCTATCAGCGGTTAATCGCCTTTGGTGGAGATGCCTGGCAGATCAGTCAGCTGTATTTAAGTGACCAGAAAGCCGAACAGCTACAGTTTCAGGGTCGTACCGGACATATTCAGGTCAATGCTGAGGGACTGCGACGTATGCCCGCCTGCTTTGAATATACCAGCAAGGGCGTCAAGCTGATTTAACTATTATGCGTATCAGTCAGCAATTGGGAAAATGGGCAGAACAGCAAGCGCTTGCCTTGTTGCAGCATCATGGCTTTCAGTTGGTCCAAGCCAATTATCACAGCCGTTATGGTGAAATTGATTTAATCGTGCAACATGCTCAAGAGCTGGTTTTTGTGGAAGTAAAAGCACGGGCAAGTACAGATTATGCCAATGCACTCGAGTCAATTTCCCTTAGCAAGCAGCGGAAAATGATGAAAACTGCTCTTCATTTCCTGCAAAATCATGAAGAATTTCAGCATTTTTTCTGTCGTTTTGATGTGATTTGTTTTGATTTTAATCAACATTTTGCAAAAACCATACAGCATGATTTTTGCAATTACCTTTATGATTCGCAATGGATTGAAAATGCTTTTACTTTTGATCAAGAGTTTATTAATCTTTGAACAACACAGGCTTTTCTTTGTGCGATTTTCTGTACAGAGATTATGGTAATGTTCAAGGAAAATAAAAGTTGATCAATATTGCGCGACAGAATTTATTAAATTGAACAAAGACGTATTAAACAATAAGGAGTCTTGCTGAGTGGTTAAACGTATTGTAATAACAATGTTATGTGTCGCAAGTTTATCGGGCTGTGCCAGCTTTATTTCAGGTGGTACAGGCACGGCTCCTGTCGGTACGGATCAAGGGGCGCGTACCCTTGGACAGGTTTTTATCGATTCTTCAATTGTGCGTACTGCAAAAATTAATCTTTATAAACTTGATTCACGATTCAAACAGTCGCGAGTCAATATTGAGAGTTTTCATGGTCATGTATTATTGACTGGTCAGGTGCCAGATGCGCATCTGAAACAACTGGCTGAAGACAATGTCAAAGCCATGAGTGATGTGAAAGCCGTACATAACTTTATTACTATCGGTAACCAGATCAGTTATGGCACCATCATGCAGGATACCGCAGCAACGGCAAATACCCGTGGCCTGATCATGAAAGCGCCTGTAGTTGCAGACAGTAAGGTACATGTGCATACCGAAGATGGCGTGTTATATGTGATGGGCCGTCTAAACAATGCTGAAATTGCTGATCTCAATCAGGTGCTGGCGCAAGTCGGTAATGTCACTAAAATTGTGACCCTGATTGATAATGTAGAAACGCTCAGCAATTCAACCAGCCAAAACTTTGCGACCACAGCTTCATCAAGTGCCTTGGTGCAAACTCCAGTTGCGATTGATCCTGATACAGTTGAACCAACTTATGCACAATAAGGTGCACTCTTTTAAAGCCAAGCTGTCGAGTCATCTGAACGTTGCAAGACAAATCTACCGGGATTTTCGCTTATATGATCTCGGTAGCTATGCGCTGAACCGTTTTACTCCCAAAGCAGGTTATAGCGCTGAACGGCATTTGGCCTATGGCCTTAAAGCGCGGCAGCGTTTTGATCTGTATCGTAGTGCACAGCCTTTGGCACATCGCCCCTTGATTGTCTTTGTCCATGGTGGTGCCTGGCTACATGGGGATAAGAAAGAATATCAGTTTATTGGTGAGGCTTTTGCCCGTGAAGGCTATGACGTGGTGGTTCCAAATTACCATCTGGCGCCAGAACATATCTTCCCGCAATCTGTGGATGACTTGCATCTGCTTTTGGATCATCTGCACACTGCGGCAGCAAAGCTGCAGATTTCATCAGAGAATATTGTATTGATGGGACATTCTGCCGGTGCGTTTAATGTGATGTCAGCGGTGTACTATCCGCAGCCGCATAAAGCAGAGCGGCTGGCGAATATCCGCGCTATCATTGGTTTAGCGGGGCCTTATCATTTTGACTATAAGGATGATCCGATCTGTGCTAATGCCTTTGATCAGGCAGTGCCTTATCAGCAGGTGATGCCACTGTACTTTGTACAACCTCAGCCTTTGAAGCATTATCTGTTTATTGCTGAAAAAGACGATATCGTGGGACATTTCAATAGTCATGATCTGGATCGGGTATTAAAGCAACATGGTAACCATAGTCATGTGATCAGTATTCCAAAGCTCGGACACATTACTATTGTTGGATCACTTTCCAGCCTGTTTAGCCGCTTCTTTGTAACCAAGTCTAGAGTACTGTGGGCACTAGAAGATGCATTTAAATAATTCATTCTATTGAATGTAAAAAGCCCGGATTTAATACCGGGCTTTTTGTTTATAAATTGGCTTACAACCAGGCTTGAGTATCATCAGCCACGGGCGTGCCTTGCGTGATATGCATAATCATAGAATGTGCAATGCTGCCTTTGAATGGAATTTCTGGCAGGGCATCCAGCTTAAAGAATTGCGCATCACTGATTTCTTCTTCCTGCAGTTTGATCTCACCAGAAGCATATTCTGCTTTAAAGGCAATCATCAGATTACTTGGGAAGGGCCAGGGCTGGCTGGCCAGATATTGAATATTTTTGACTTTAATTCCGACTTCTTCTTCCGTTTCACGACGGACTGCTTCTTCCAAAGTTTCACCGACTTCGACAAAACCGGCAATCAGTCCATACATCTGGCTGGTTTTATTACGGGCATTTTTAGCCAGCAAGATTTCATCTTTACCACGGGTAATCACGGTAATCACACAGGGCTGTACGCGTGGATATTGACGGTAGTGGCAAGCGAGGCAGACCATAGCATATTCTACGGCGTGGGCTTCGGTTGGTGTACCACAATGACTACAGAAACGATGATTGCGACGCCATTCCAGTAGCTGTACAGCGCGGCTGGCCTGTTCAAACTGGCGAACATTCCAGTATTGCAGTAATTGACGGATCGGAACGAGTTGCAGACCTGGGGGGATTGGTTCATCAGGGAGGAGGTCACGGGCAATCACCTGATCACCCGTACCGAGCTGTATGTCACTTGCTAGCGCTTCCACTTGGGGAAGCTGGAGATTTTCATCGACTAAAAGTTGCTGTTGTTGAAAGATATACGCAAGTGACAATTTAGACATTAGGCTACAGTTTTCAGTTTTTGACTACTGTCCAATGCTACCTTAAACATTGACTGTAATACAGGCTGTTTGCTCTTTAAATTGTCAATGAGCATATCCGCGCTGGCGAGTGGATCAAGCACGCGATTGACGTCATCGGCACTGAGTGCGGTAGCAGATTCAATCCGGCTTTGGATAAAGTCAGCTGTTGTGCTTAGTGCAGCCTGACCATTTTCAGCGTTCAGGAACAGCATTGCACCCGCAATTTCACGGATCTGATTTGGCAAGCTTTCTAATGTTTGCAGGTTCTGGTCCTGCAAGTAATTCATTAGGGTGTGGCTGGCAAGTTCGATCAGCGCTTTGGTCTCGCTCAGTAAAGCGGCATGTGCTTCATCCAGACGATCCAGTGAAATATTCATGTTATTTACACGGAGCTGTAAACGGCTAGAGGTATGATGACGTTCTAGTACCCCAATCGAGTTCATAGCAGACAAAATCACATTCATGAGCTGCTGGGCAAAACCTTCATCTTTCAACACTTCAGGTTGACTGAGTGAAGCAGCCTGACGAGTAAGATCATTAGAAGCTTCATTCAGGTTCAAAACCTTGAAGATGTTTGCCATGCTATTCAGCTGAACCTGCAATTCCTGAGTCTTTTCAGGAGTCATGTTGTGATAGTTGTATTCGATGTCATTACGAATCTGTGCCATTTCAGCAGTGACCAGATCACTGATGGTATGCATGGTTTCAAAATCAGGACCATATAAATGACGGCTGAAGACCTGTAATTGGGTATCGGTCAGTGAATCTTCACCGATATTCAGCTTGCTACGGATATGATGAGCAATGTCATCTTCCTGGCTGATACATAAGCTCAGTATATTCGCCAGGTCAGCAATGTTCGCCTTGAAACGGTCTGGGGCATTGAAATACTGTGCCATATTACGCTCAACACTGATCAGGGTGCGTAAACGTGGCTCGTTGATCAGGATCTCATCGATATGATTGAACGCCACATAGACCAGATTCCAGTACTGTTTGCTTGGGTGCTGCTCAGAAAGACCTGCCAGATAAGTCCCCACCAGTTTGATCGCTTGTAAGTCCAGATCGCTTTCTTCCTGCTTAAGCAGTTTATTCAGCGATAGCTTGTACAGGCGATGCACATAAACAGACTTCTCCAGTCCAGGTGCTTGCGGCAGATCAAAATCAGGCGTGATCAGGTCGAGCAGGGACTCAATCTGATGGCCTTCAGTAGTCAGTGGCTTGCCCAGAGCAAGTTCCAGCCGGTTTAAAGTATCCAGCAAAAATTGTGGAATTTTGACTTCACGCAAGCAAATGAACTCGATATAGCGCTTCAGCATGGTCGTCCCTTCACTGAGGGCGATCACTTCTGCCGTGTTTACGTTGGCAGGATTCCCCATGATCTTGCGCATAAGCTCAGCAGAATATTGAGCGACTTTGGCCAGGCTTGGCATATCGATCAGTGCAAGAACTTGTGCGCACTGTTCGAACTGGTTGAGCGCATCATCAATCCCAAAAGGCAAGGTCTGATCTTCTACCAGTGTGCTGACTGCTGATTCAACCAATTTGATCGAATTATCAACCTCATTTTTTATTATCAGTAAAGCCGTAGGGTCAAAATGTATAGAGGTTTGGTAAGACATTGATCTGCACCTTTCCTGAAGTTTTATCTAATAGTTGAGGCCTGCTGCAACTGGCAGGACATCTTTGTATTTACTATAACTGAACTGTTATTTTTTTTAACATAAATTGTTAACTGAATAATGGATTTTATTTTGCGAAAAGGCAAGGCGCGCCATGTTTTTCTTCATATTGTTTGACCCAGTTCTCATGTTCGCTCAGTTCTTCATCAGATGGCAAAATTACCGGTAGATCAATTTCAATTTTCACACTGCCTGAGCTGGCATTTTGTTCTTCACTATGTGACAGGGCATCCATATCAAAAGAAACCTGACCACCGGTCATCGCCAGGTAAACATCGGACAGAATTTCTGCATCGAGTAATGCGCCGTGGAAAGTACGGTCACGCTGCGGAATCTCATAACGACGTACCAGGGCATCAAGAGAGTTTTTCTGGCCCGGATGACGTGACTTGGCCATCGCCAGGGTATCCGTGACTTCACAGACTTCTGACAGGGTTTGAAAACCAGCCCGTTTGAATTCCATATCCAGGAAGTTCATATCGAAGGTCGCGTTATGCGCGATGATTTCTGCGCCTTTCAAGTAATCGAACAGAACTTGAGAAATATCTTCAAATAAAGGTTTGTCTTGCAGGAACTCATCAGTAATGCCGTGGACATTAACTGAATCACCTACCGGTTTTTTCGGATTGATATAAATATGAATCGAGCTGCCGGTGAGTTTGCGATTCACCATTTCAATCGCGCCGACCTCGATAATCCGGTCACCATCCTGATAATAGAAACCGGTGGTTTCTGTATCGAGAATCAGCTGACGAGGACCAGATATATCTAATGTGGCTGGAGTAATCACAATCTGCGGGTGCAATTGAGTCTCTACTAGCACTTGTTCAGCAGCGACAGACTGATTGTTTAAGTGAGTTTCCATGGTCACTTCAGTTACATCTGCCATGAGTTCATCCATTTCTTCAGCTTCAGCCAGTTCCAGGCCAAAAGGGTCATCCAGTAACCAGTCTTTTTCAGGCTTTTTTATATCTTGTATTTTTGTCTCAGCGCTTGCTGCAAAATCAATTGCTGGAACATGACGGGATTTTTCGCCATTTTTTAAGGCGAGATCCGCACCCAGATTAGCCAGCTGATCGGCCATTTCATTACCCTCATGGCCAGCATGTCCTTTGATCCAGTGCCAGTCAATCTGACGGCCCTGGCAAACTGCATCCAGCTGTTTCCATAAGTCAGGATTTTTGACATCTTTCCAGTTTTTACGTTTCCAGCCTTCGATCCATTCAGTGATACCTTTTTTGACATAATTGGAATCGGTCCAGATCACCAGCTTGGCATCTTTGGGACAGACAGAAATCCCTTCTATGGCAGCCATCAGTTCCATACGGTTATTGGTGGTCTGAAGCTCGCCGCCATAAATTTTATGCTCATCTGAACCGTTCTGAATATAGGCACCCCAACCCCCTACAGCGATTTCCTTACCATTGCCGCGGCATGCGCCATCCACATACAGTGTGATTGTTTGAGACATAAACCAAATCCGATCAAAAAAGAACAAGCTGAGCGGGATATTGTATAACGCAAATACGTTTGAATAATCCATATCTCCGCGATTTTTTAATTTCTTGTAACATTTAACGTCAAATCGCGGTAAATTATTAGCTTGTGTCGTCGACATGCTTAATTAAAATGGCATATCTAAAAAATAAATTTTATACAAGTTGTTTGGATTTCTTTATGTATAAACCAACCGCATTCATGTGGCAGCCATCGTTACCTTCATTTTTAAAAGTCTCAGTTCTCGGCACTGCGCTTGCATCCTTAGGTTTAACAGGTTGTTCGACGACACAAAGCGCGGCAGGGTCCAAGCATAAACAAACAAGTTCGAATTATTTAGGCGCCGACAGTCTGGATAGTCTGGAAGATCTTTTATCCGCGACTGATATGCGTGCGGTAGAAGGCGACCGACTGTTGGTACTGAAACACGGTGATGTGTGGAAGCGCATGACTGTCGGTTTCAAGATGAATCTGGATGTCTGGAATCCGCGTATTGATGCCCAGCGTGGCTGGTTCGCATCACGTCAGCCATATTTAGAGCGTTTAAGTGCGCGTGCTTCACGTTATTTATATTACACAGTAAAAGAAGCTGAACGCCGTGGTATGCCGACTGAGCTGGCATTGCTTCCAGTGATTGAAAGTTCATACGATCCGGCAGCAACCAGTAGTGCAGCTGCAGCGGGTCTGTGGCAGTTTATTCCAAGTACCGGCCGTATTTATGGTTTAAAACAGACCTCGATGTATGACGGCCGTCGTGATGTGGTAGAGTCGACTCGCGCTGCTTATGAGTTTTTAGGTGCATTATATAATCAGTTCGGTTCATGGGAACTGGCTTTAGCATCCTATAATGCCGGTCCAGGTCGTATTCAGCAGGCGATTAACCGTAATAAGGCTGCTGGTTTGCCAACTGATTACTGGTCGCTAAAGTTGCCGCAGGAAACCATGAACTATGTTCCTCGTTTCATGGCAGTGGCACAGATTGTAAAAAGTCCAGCCAAATATGGCGTGAGCCTGCCACCTATTGCCAACCGTCCGCACTTTCGTGAAGTCAGTGTTGGGGCAGCCAGCCTGAATGAAATTGCTGCAATTACCGGTTTAAGTCGGGCTGAACTGTATCAGTTGAACCCAGGGCATCGTGGAGACAGGATTGATCCGGACAGTCCGCGCCGTATTCTAATTCCAGCTGACCTGAGTCCCTCCATTGATGAAAAACTGAAAAAGCTTCAATCCTCTTCTTCAGGTTTATGGGCAAGCTCTACCAGCACTTTACCGAAGAATAATCAGACGATTACGCCAGTAAAAACCACGCCACCTGAGCTGAATAGCAAAACAATTACGCCAGCTAAACAGACACCGCCTGCAATCACGGCCTCAACCACGACAACTATTAAACCTGCAACGCCTGTAACCACTACTGCAAGCAAAGCGACGTCCCCAGCAACGACCACAGCGATTGTTACTGCCGCTGCAACACCAGCAGCTACAAGTACAACCAAACCCAACCAGACTGCCCAAAGCAAGACCAGGGTCAGCACACCAAGAGGTTCTTCAGCTTTGGCTGATTTTGCTGCGAAGAGTGAATTACCTATTCCAAGTGCACCGCGTATTCCAGTTGCAGTGACGCCGGTAACACCTGTGCAACCGATTCAGGTTGAACCGCCAATTTCTGCAAAGGAACGTGAACAGATTCGGGCGGCGGTTGTGGCAGAGGAAATTCCAAAGTCTGTAGATGAAATCCTGAAACCGGTGGCGACAGCCGCAGAACAGGCAGAAGTGGTGGAGGAACTGAAAGCACTGGCACCTGCGGGTACCGAAATTGTCGATCCTTATGATGGCAAGATTAAGCTGACTGCGATTCAGACCAGCCTTTCTGTAGCAGAACAGCAGGGTAAAGAACTAACCAAAGGTTTCTCTTATCCAAAAGGCGTAACGGAAAGTACCAAGGCAGATTCAGTCGAAGCGAAATTGAACCAAGGCAAGAATTACGTTAAAACAGATTCGGAAGTTGTGGTTGTTGCACCAAAAGGCAAGCGCAGTACCTACACGGTTTTACCGGGTGACAACCTGGCTTTGATTGCTGCTAAAAATGGAGTGAACTGGCGGGATGTGGCGAAATGGAACCAGATTGATCCAAATGCCACTTTATATGTCGGTACCACGATCTATCTTTATGATGCCAAACCTGTTCAAGAAGCATCAAAACCTGCTGCAAAACCAGAAAGCTATGTGGTACAAGCCAATGATTCACTCACCGGTGTAGCCAGCCAGTTTGGTTTAACGGTAAAACAGCTGGCTGACTATAATGGTTTGAGCACGACCAGCGGTCTATTTGTCGGTCAAAAACTATCCTTAAAAGAAACTGCTGCTTCTAAAGCGAAAGTTGAAGAAACCAAAAAAGCGGAAAGCAGTAAAGTTCAGACTAAGCCTTATACCGTTCAGCGCGGCGAATATCTGAAACTGATTGCAGACCGTTATGCACTTTCGAATGCGGAACTGGCTGCGTTGACGCCAGGTTTGACTTCAGGCAGCAACCTGATGGCAGGTCAAAAAATCAACGTACCTGTGAATGAAGCTGAATCTGCAAGCTCAGGCAAGAAAATTGAGCAGAAGTTTGAAAATATTAAAGTGGACCAGACTGCAACTGAAAACTATCAGGTAAAACGTGGTGAGACGCTGTATAGCATTGCCAATCAGTCCAAACTCAGTGTGGCTGAACTGGCAGCCTTAAATGGCTTTGCTGCCAATAGCGGTTTACGTATTGGTCAAACCATCAAGATTCCTGCGGGCAGCACTATGCCAGAGAATTATACTGTGCAGTCGGGTGATACCCTGACAGGAATTGCGACCAAATATAACCTGAGCATGGATCATCTGGCGAATCTGAACGGTTTATCCCGTAATGCTGGCCTGCGAGTAGGACAACGTCTGAAATTGACCGGAGATGCAGAAGCAGCTCGTGAAACTGTGACTGAGCAGGCGGTGAAAGGTGTGAAGTCAGACACCCACATAGTGAAATCAGGTGAAACCCTCAGTTCAATTGCACGCGAGTACAAGTTACAACTGAAATATCTGGCTGAGCTAAATGATTTGTCTGTATCGAGTCCATTACGTGTCGGAGAGCGTCTGAAGATTGATGGTGATCTGCCAGAAACTAAAAAGGTAGATGAGATCAAAGCAGTTACCACGACTGTTTCATCTAAGGCCACAGAAAGCTATACAGTGAAGTCAGGCGAATCACTTAACGCGATTGCCAGTCGTCTGGGAATTACCACCACAGAACTTGCCAGTTTAAATAATCTGCGTGCTAATGCAGGCTTGCGTGTGGGCCAAAGTCTGCAAGTCCCTAAACGTATTATGGAATATAAAATCAAGCGTGGCGACACACTGATCGGTTTAGCCTCACGTTATGGCATGGACAGTAGTACACTGGCAGAAATGAATGACCTGAAACCGAATACTCAACTGCGTATTGGGGATGTGATCAAGGTTCCAAATCTCTAAAGCCGAAATGATACAGGGAGTATCTGAATGCCGTTTGCTGTTGCAAAGCGCCTGATTTATATCTGTGGAATTTCGGTCATTACTCAGGGGGCTTGGGCTGCACTGCAGACCACCCCTTATATCGCCATTCATAGTCAGCCCAAATATGCCGGGCTGACACATTTACCCTATGCCAATCCTGCAGCACCCAAAGGTGGCTATCTCAGCCAGTCTGCCAATGGTACCTTTGATAACCTGAATGCCATGAATGGCAAAGGTACAGCAGCAGATGGCGTGGAATACCTGTTTGATACGCTCATGGTCAGTTCCCTGGATGAGCCGGGCGTGATGTATCCCTTGCTGGCTGAAAAAGTCACCTATGATCCAAAAAAAACTGCCTATGTGATTTATCATCTGAATCCCAAAGCACGTTTTAGTGATGGTACGCCAGTCACTGCAGAAGATATAAAATTCAGTTTTGATACATACACAACCAAGGGCAATCCAGGCTTGCAGATGTATCTGTCAGATCTGGATAAAACCGAGGTACTATCCAGGTACCAGGTCAAGATGAGCTTCAAGTCGAATAATAATTCGGAAATGCCGCTAATTCTGGCGCAGATGCCTATCTATTCTAAGAAAAACTGGCAGGACAAAGACTTTACTCGTATCACTATACAGCCCATTTTGGGTTCAGGACCTTATCTGGTTGAAAGTATTGATGCGGGGCGCAGCATTAGCTATAAACGCAATCCAAATTACTGGGCGAAGGATTTACCTGTTAACCGGGGTAAATATAACTTTGATCGCCTGAAGTTTGTTTATTACCGCAATATGGATGTTGGTTTTGAGGGTTTTAAGTCTGGTCAATATACCGTACATCAGGAATACACCGCACGTAAATGGGTAACGGAGTACAATTTTTCAGCCATCAAGGACAAGATGGTGGTGAAATACAACTTCAACCATGAAAACCCGATTCCGACACAAAGCTTTGTATTCAATACTCGTCGTGCACCAATGCAGGATATCCGCTTTCGTCAAGCCTTAACTTATGCCTATGATTTTGAGTGGCAGAACAAGGCGCTGTTTTATGGTCAATACCACCGTTTACAAAGTTATTTTGCTAATAGTGAGCTGGAAGCGAAGGGCATGCCTTCAGCTGAAGAACTGGCGATTTTAAAGCCTTATCTGGCTAAGTTAGATCCGATTCAGCGTGTTGGTGTGCTGAAAGACTGGAAATATCCAGTTTCGGATGCTTCGGGCTTTAATCGCAAGAATTTACTGGTCGCGCGGGAATTGTTACTCGAGGCGGGTTACCGTTATCACAATGCGCAATTAACTGATCCAAAAGCTAAGCCGATTCGACTTGAGTTCCTGATTCATCAGGATGGTTTGCAACGTACCTTAATGCCTTTTATACGTAATCTGAAACGGCTGGGTATCACGGTGAATATCCGTCATGTCGATGTACCTCAGTATATTGAACGTATGCGCAGTAAAGATTTTGATATGACGACCAATGTCTTGCCACAGTCTCTCAACCCGGGCAATGAGCAGGCACAGTTCTGGAGTAGTGCGTCAGCAGATCAGCCGGGTAATTACAATTATGCGGGTATCAAAAATGCTGTGATTGATGATGCTATTACCAAGGTGATTCAGGCACCGGATCGCCAGCAATTGGTGATTCGTACCAAAGTATTGGATCGTCTGCTGCGTGCTGGTTATTATCAGATTCCGACCTATGGGAAAGGCGGCAACTGGTATGCTTACTGGAATATGTATGAGCAGCCAAAGATCAAGCCAAAGCTTGCTGTTGGATTCGACTTCTGGTGGAGTAATCCACAAAAAGCTGCACAAGTGAGCCAATATTTACGTCGTCAAAAATAATAAGGAATATCACTGACAATGGGAACCTACATACTTAAGCGGCTCTTGCTGATTATCCCAACTTTATTTTTGATTCTGCTGATTAATTTCATTGTCATTCAGATTGCGCCGGGTGGACCGGTCGAACAGGCCATTCAACAGGCAGAAACTTTTCAGGGCATGGGCGGAACCACAGGTGCAGAAACTGCACAGTCCAAAAGCAGCTATCAGGGTGCCAAAGGCCTGAGTGACGAGATGGTGGAAAAAATCAAGGCCCAATATGGTTTTGATCAGCCCGCTCATATCCGTTTTTGGGAAATGCTGAAAAGCTATGTACAGCTAGATTTCGGCATCAGTTTCTTTAAAGATAAACCTGTAACTACATTATTGTTGGAAAAATTACCAGTTTCTCTGTCATTGGGACTGTGGAGTACTTTGCTGATTTATCTGGTCTCGATTCCACTCGGGATCCGGAAGGCGCGTCAGCATGGCAGCCTGTTTGATAAATCCACTTCGATGCTGCTCGCCGTGGGTTATGCCATTCCGGCTTTTGTCTTTGCCATTTTACTCATCGTATTTTTTGCGGGTGGTTCCTATTTCCAATGGTTCCCATTGCAAGGGTTGGTATCGGAAAACTTTGCTGAATTGTCTTGGTTCGGAAAAATTAAGGATTACTTCTGGCATATGACCTTGCCATTGCTGGCGATGGTAATTGGCGGTTTTGCTGGGCTGACTTACTTAACCAAATATTCTTTTATGGAAGAGCTGAGCAAACAGTATGTACTGGCAGCACGTGCCAAGGGCTTAAATGAATCGCGTGTGCTATATGGACATGTCTTTCGAAATGCCATGCTTATTGTCATCGCGGGTCTGCCGGAAGCACTGGTCGGGATCTTCTTTGTCGGTAACCTGTTTATTGAAATTATCTTTAACTTAGATGGATTAGGTCTGCTTGGCTTTGAAGCGATTGTACAGCGTGATTATCCGGTGATTTTTGGGACCTTATTTATCTTTACTTTGCTTGGGCTGATTCTGCGTTTGATCAGTGATGTGATGTATCAGGTGATCGACCCGCGAATTAACTTTGACTCGCGAGGTGCCAAATAATGTCACCGATCATGCGAGCGCGCTTGCAGCGTTTTAAGGAAAATAAACTCGGCTTCAGCTGCTTTATTATCTTTATCATTATTTTCATTTTGTCCTTAGGTTCAGAACTGATTGCTAACGATAAACCGTTGCTGGTGAGATATGACAGTTCACTGTATGTGCCGGCATTTAAGACTTATCCGGAAACCACATTTGGTGGTGTGTTTGAAACTGAAGCAGATTATAAAGATCCCGTCGTCCAGCAGTTAATCAATGCTAAGGGCTGGGCATTGTGGCCACTGATTGAATATTCCTACCAGACGCCAAACCTGGAACTGGCAGTGCCTGTGCCGTCTGAACCCACGCCACAAAACTGGCTAGGGACTGATGACCAAGGTCGTGATGTGTTGGCACGAATCCTTTACGGTCTACGAATATCATTGCTGTTCGGCTTTGCACTGACCATCGCATCTGCCGTGATCGGCATTATAATCGGTGCGATTCAGGGCTACTATGGTGGCTGGATTGATTTGGCAGGGCAACGCGTTCTGGAAGTCTGGGGCGGCTTGCCGATGCTGTTTATGGTGATGATTCTGGTCAGCATGTTTACCCCAAACGTGTACTGGCTATTCCTGATCATGCTGCTGTTCGGCTGGACTACCCTGGTTGGTCTGGTACGGGCTGAATTTTTACGGGCACGTAATTTTGACTATGTGCGTGCCGCGCGTAGCCTTGGTGTTTCTGATCGCGCGATTATCTTCCGGCATATTTTACCCAATGCCATGAGTTCGAGTCTGTCCCAGTTACCCTTTATGCTGACGGCTAATATTACCGCACTGACAGCACTGGATTTTCTTGGCTATGGATTGCCACCTGATGCGGCTTCACTGGGTGAATTGCTGCTACAAGGCAAAAACAATCTGAATGCGCCGTGGCTGGCTTTATCCGGCTTCTTTACGCTGGCCATAGTTCTATCTTTACTGATCTATATTGGGGAGGCGACGCGTGATGCATTCGATCCAAGACGTCAATAACGCAACACCGCTTCTACAGGTCGGAAATCTGCAGATCAGCAGTCTAGATCAGGTGCTGGTACAGCAGCTGAGTTTTGAACTGTCTGCCGGGCAGACCTTGGCGATTGTCGGTGAAAGCGGTTCAGGTAAATCGATTAGTACTCTGGCAATCTTGGGTTTGTTGCCAAGAAATTTAAAGGTACAAGGCCGGGCGGTATTAGATGGTCAGAATTTACTGACGCTTTCTCAGCTCCAATTACGTCAGATTCGCGGCAAGAAAATTGCCATGATCTTTCAGGAGCCGATGACGGCACTCAATCCCTTGCATCGGGTAGAAAAGATCATTGGCGAAACCTTGTTGTTGCAGGGCTGGTCTAAAGCCAAGGCACGAGAACGGGTGCTGGAGTTACTGAAGGATGTTGGTATTCCTGAACCTGAGGACAAACTAAGACGTTATCCGCATGAATTATCTGGTGGCCAGCGTCAGCGCGTGATGATTGCCATGGCATTGGCACTAGATCCAGATATCCTGATTGCAGATGAACCAACTACAGCACTCGATGTCACCTTGCAAGCCCAGATTTTACATTTGCTGAAATCTTTACAGCAGAGTCGGCAGATGGCGATGATTCTGATCAGTCATGACCTGAATCTGGTGAGACGCTATGCTGATCAGGTGATTGTCATGAACAAGGGCTGCGTTGAAGAGCAAGGTGGAGTACCACAAATCTTTAATTCACCCCAATCAACTTATACCCAAGACTTGCTCAATCATGATTTTGGTCAGGCACTGCCTTTAGAGCAAACTGAAACCTTGCTCGAACTCAAGCAGGTAGAAGTCAAATTTCCCATCAAACAGGGTCTACTGAATCGCATTAAGGGCTATATCACTGCTGTCGAACCGCTCGATTTAAGCATGCTGCAGGGACAATCGATTGGAGTAGTAGGAGAAAGTGGTTCAGGTAAAAGTTCACTTGCTTTAGCCATAGCACGATTGATTGAAAGCCATGGTCAGATCCTTTTGGAAAATCAGGATTTGAATCAATTGTCTGAAAAAGCCTTACGACCATTACGTAGTAATTTTCAGATCGTCTTCCAGGATCCATTTAGCAGTCTGAATCCGCGTATGACCATTGAACAGATCATTGGTGAAGGGTTGGGCTTGAAGGCGATGACCGAGGAGCAAATCCGTAGTCGTGTCGAGGAAGCTTTAGTGCGGGTAGAGCTGCCCGCATCTTTTAAAGACCGCTATCCGCATGAGCTTTCTGGGGGGCAGCGTCAGCGTGTATCATTGGCAAGAGCATTGATTTTAGAGCCAAAACTTTTAATTCTGGATGAGCCGACTTCTGCGCTGGACCGTACTACACAACGTGCAATTGTGAAACTGTTACGTCGTATCCAACAGGAAGAAGGAATTAGCTACCTGTTTATCAGTCATGACTTACAAGTGGTACGTGCACTCTGCCAGCAGGTTTTAGTACTGCATCATGCACAAGTTATGGAGGTTCAGGAGACTGAACAATTATTCCTGCACCCAAAAACTGACTATACCCGCCAGTTAATTGCAGCCAGCCAATATTAAAACTACAAATCTTTTTAAATGAAATTGACATGGGTCATTGTCAATTTCTTGCTGACAGGGTATAACACCGACAGAATAAAAGCATAATGTTTAGGAAAAAAGTATGACACAACTGGCAGATTCAATTCAGATTCGTAATACCCTCTTTAAAAACCGTATCATCAAAGGTGCTATGAGCGAGGCACTCGCTAATGATGCTGGTCAGCCGAATGACTCACATTTGAAACTCTACGAAGCCTGGGCTAAAGGCGGGCTAGGTTGTGCGATTACGGGTAATGTCATGGTGGATTTTCGTGCCAAGAATGAACCGGGTGTTGTAGTCGCTGAAACAGAACGTGACCTGAACAAGCTTAAGGCTTGGGCAGAAGTTGGCAAACGTCATGGTATGGTACAACTGGTGCAGTTGTCACATCCAGGACGTCAGTGTCCAAAAGGGTTGAACCGGGAAACTGTGGCACCATCGGCAGTGCCATTTAGTCCGGCACTGGCTGTCAGTTTTGGTACCCCACGTGAACTGCGCGAAGATGAAATTCTGGATATTATCCAGCGTTTTGCAACTTCTGCTGCAATTTGTGAAAAAGCAGGATTTGAAGGCGTACAGCTTCATGGTGCACATGGCTATCTGATCAGTCAGTTCTTATCGCCATTGACCAATAAACGTCAGGATCAGTGGGGTGGCAGTATTGAAAACCGTACTCGTTTCTTATTAGAAATCTATAAGGCAGTGCGTGCTGCGACTTCAGAAAATTTCATTATTTCCGTTAAACTGAATTCGGCTGATTTCCAGCGTGGTGGTATCACCGAAGAAGATGTGATCTATGTCTTTAAAGCTATTGATGCAGTAGGCATTGACCTGATTGAAGTGTCCGGCGGTAGCTATGAAGCACCAGCAATGGCAGGCGTTAAGGCGGATAAACGTAAAGCTTCCACGATTGCCCGTGAAGCCTATTTCCTGGATTTTGCCGAAAAAATCCGTCAGGAAGTGAGCTGCCATATTATGGTGACTGGCGGTTTTAGAACTGCTGCTGGTATGAATGCTGCACTTGAGAGTGGTGCCTGTGATTTTGTTGGTATTGCCCGTCCGTTTGCAGTAGAAACTGATCTGGGGCAGAAGCTGGTAGCAGGGCAGGATGTACGCTATGCGGTAGAGAAGATTAAAACCGGTATTCCAATGATTGATAAAATGGCAATCATGGAAATCATCTGGTATGCCGCACAGTTTAAACGGATTGCTCAAGGTAAGCAGCCAAATCCCCAACTGTCACCATTAAAAGTTTTCCTGCATTATCTAAAAGGCAATGTCACTGCTGTGATTAAAGGACAGATTAATTCACGTAAATCTGCATAACCTGATCTACATATAAAAAGGCACCATAAGGTGCCTTTTTAAATGCAACAGATTTAGCTGAATTGCACCGCTTGGGTCTGGAAAGGAAACAGGATTTTAGAGACCTGTTGTGTCGCCCAAAGTCCAAGCTGCTGATAATGACAATGTGGTGCTACATAAGGCGTGAGAATCTCCAGTTTTTCTTCATTATTGTCACAACGCTTTAGATGCAAGCGAAGTTCTTCCAGCTTATGCTGCTCTTGCCGGCTGATTATCGGTGTTTGCGTCCGTAGTTGATGTGAAGAAAGCCGTCGAGCCAGTTCTGGACCTTGAATCCAGTCACGAATTATCTGTTTCTCTGTGGCATTAAATACGCCAAACATCTTGCCATCTGGATCATCAATCAGTTTCCAGAAACGGCTTTGCTCTACAGACAGTCCACGTTGGATCCAGCCTTTATCCATCATGACCTGTAGAAAATCCTGAATCTGCTCAGGTTGTGACAGCCACTCATTGATGGTCTTGCCGCTAAACTGGCATTTCTGGTTATGAATGTACTGACCAATTAAAGCTTTCTGCTGAAACAGTTTCAACACCTGGGCATCGAGATCCAACTCACGCACAATCTGGGTAGAACTTTTGCCTATGTCATTCAGCAAGTAACCCTGTTTGACCATTTCCAGATAGCGCTCCGGGTGTTCTGCAGAACGGTATAGATCTAGGAAAGCTTGCAGGGATTTTTGCGCATGGCCATTATGCGCATTATCAATCGTGATGTGCACATTAAAGTAATGCGGATTGATACCGAGTTCAGCCAGTTCATAATTGGTAATCAATAAATGTAGCGGTAGTTGTTCATAGCCCAGATTAAAGCCAATCACCAGCGGTAAATATTCAGCTGGCGCATAAGCTAAAGCCAACTGGACAGTTGCCTGTTCATAATAGCGGTCGTCGAGTTGTTCGCTATAGGCAGTGAGTTCATAGTTATTTAGCAGATCCTGATACATGGTGACATGGTTGGCTTGTGGGTGACCTAGCCCCAGCTCTTCCAGATAAATATGAATCAGGTCTTTAAGCGCCGGTTGATCCGCATGTTCCAGAGTAGAGTATAACCATGAGCCATCGACCATTTTTGTAGGTGCAACCCGGTAGAGAAATTCAAATGCATGCGATACCGTAGCAAAGTATTCACGTTGTCCGCCTTGTTTGCGACGACTGAGATAATCCTGAAATATGCCACAAATTTTATGATGTTCTTCTAAAAAATGCGTAGCAGCATGTTCGGGTTGATCGAGCCAGCTCATGGAACTTAGATCGATGTGCTGGATTAACTGATTGAGGTATTGTTCTGCCGAATCTGCTTTTGTTTTTTTAGAGATTTGCTCATCCAGAAAAAAATCCACCCAATCTTTGAAGCTTTTAGTTGGTTCTTGAACAAGATTTTCAAATGGGGGTGCAGTTAAACAAAATTCCGTACTCGTGAACATAATCTTATCCTTGCATATTGGCTCCTAACTTACCTTAGCCTTATGTGAAAGATCAGATGTCTGGTTTTTGTTCGATTTTATGGCGGAAAATACAAGGACTTTGCAAAAGTGCGTAAATTTTTAGAGGTTTATTATTTTGAATATATGGTAAAAATAAATGAAATTGAAGGCAATAAAAAAGCCCAGGTTACAATGCCTGAGCTTTTTTATAAGAAGATCATTTTAAGATAATCATCTCGAATATGGCGTCCCTACGGGGATTCGAACCCCGGTTACCGCCGTGAAAGGGCGATGTCCTAGGCCTCTAGACGATAGGGACAGTACAGAAGATAGATTTTAAAACCTTTACTTTCAATTTGAAGTAATGGCGTCCCTACGGGGATTC
>NZ_MODX01000034.1:0-22095 GCF_001866125.1 Acinetobacter sp. LCT-H3
ATTTATGAAAGAGGTCTATTGCAGAATAAGCCTTTAGAAATAGGTTTGTGCAACGAAACCCATTCAAACTCGTGGCTTCCAAAATTTGCCTCACATGACAGAAGCAAAAAATTCAGATGGTAGGTGTTCATCTAAAAATGGAAACATTTTTGTCGTCATTCTTGCTACCTATTCGCTACCTTTTTATTTTAATTAAAAAAACCCCTTACGATTAATGCACGCAAGAGGTTGATTTATATGGTGGGCCCAGACGTTACCATACTCAATTTTAAGTATATGTTTCATATATATTTATTATTATTGAATGGAATATGATACAAACTCGGATACATAAATTATTTATGTTATTTTTTTGTAATTATTTTCATTTAATTTGCTCGCAAACCGAATTGCATTTTTTCAGGCTAGTTAATTGAATAACATTTACATTAGACTTCTTGCGTTAGTCAAAATTTAAACAGCAGCAAGCTATATTTTACAAGGTTTAGCTGATTCAAAAATTAGGTGTAAGCATACTTTTACAAGAGATCTAATGTATAGGATCTTTAAACCAAATCCTCGCTTACAGAAACACTCTCGTCTAAACGATACATTTCATCATCTATAATAGCTACTTTTGTAAACTCCCCCCAAAAATCTACAGTTGATGCATCTTATGACTCGACTTCCCATCGGCTTTGTTGCACAAAGATNCATAACTATATGATTTTAAAAGTTTTGATTGTTTTTTGATCCAAAATTAAATTTATTTAAATCAGATGCTTACATATTTATGCAACAAAGCCCTTCCCATCTAGAACCGTCATATAAAACAACCACTCTGCCCTCGTATTTAATCACGTGTATATCACCGACTTTGTGCTGTCCCATCCCAAATAAACGTAAGCCCCACTGTAATATAGCCTGTTGTTCAGATTCAGAAAGACTAAAAAATACCAGATGCCGCAATTTCCTCAGCTCTCATTAACTTTTCTATTTCAAAATTCATATTTACCACCATTGTTAAAATTTACTTAAGACTTAATGATCTCTTTCACAGTGATTTTCACATCACCACTTGGCAAAGATAAGGTTGTACTGTCATCTATCGTTAGTCCCATTAATGCTTGACCTAAGGGACTATTAACATGTGTAATACCTTCCTGGAAATTGTTAAGATTATTAGAAATCTTAACATTCATTATTTTTTCAGGATGCCTACTATCCAAATATCTCACCAGATCACCCGCCTCTATTATTTCAATAATATTATCGTTTGATTCATTTTGTGTTTCAAATTCAAGTAAATATTGCTTCTCAATATTAATGCTTGTCGGCCGTGTTATTTGGGTATTAATAGTATCTTGTATATCAACAGCCGGTTTTAATACTCTCAATTTTTCCAACAAAATTTGCATTTGTTCTTGCGAATTTTTAAACCAGTCTGTTGACCAAATCCGATGTATATTCCAACCCAAACTTTCTAGAATTTGTTGGCGTAAACGATCACGATCTCTACTAGATTTTGCAGAATGATAAGTTGCACCATCGCACTCAACTGCTAACAAATATTCTCCTGGATTAGCTGGATTTTTGACAGCAAGATCTAAAAAGTATCCTGCAACACCAAGTTGAGGTTCACATTCATATCCATGCTTCTCAAGCGCTTTAATGACTGCTATTTCAAAGTCACTATCAGGTGCTTTGCCAGTTACTTTTTCTTCATGTAAAAAACCAGTTTCGCAGTATCTTAAGAATGCCTTTAATGCAGTTACACCTTTACTACTTGATTCAGATGATAAAATATCAGATGAATTCATAGATGAAATTACATGCATTCTCTTCTTTGAACGGGTAAACAGTACATTGAGTCGTCTCCAACCTGAACTTTGGTTAATCGGACCAAATCTTTGAAATACTTTACCCCCAACCTGTGACGGCCCATAAGTCATGGATATGACAATAACATCTCTTTCATCACCTTGGACATTTTCAAGATTCTTAACAAATACAGGTTCATGAGATTTCATTTTTTTATCATAAAGATCCTGCAACCTAGAATCTTTTGATAGTCTGAGTTCTAATTGACTTTCGATTTCATCCCGTTGCTGACTATTCATCGCAACTATACCAATTGACTCTTCTTTATCTTGAAGAATTAATTCACATACTTCATCTACAACACTTTGTGCTTCTTTATAGTTTCGCCCTGAATCAAATATGCCAGATGCCTTCTTATATCGGATACCAAGTTCTGGAGAACTTTGGATAGGTGATGGGAACAAAACAAGGTCAGAGTCATAAAAGTATTTATTAGAGAAGGCAATTAATGATTGATGACGCGAGCGATAATGCCAACGTAAACGCCTCTTCTTAAACATTGAGACTGAATCTAAGATACTTTCAGCATCCTCTACTCCAACAAGTTCATCTTCATTTGCATCGTCAAAGTTAACTGATGTGCTGAAAAAGCTTGTAGGTGGTAATTGTTTTGGATCACCGACAATAATTGCACTTTTGCCTCTAGCTAATGCTCCAATCGCATCTTCTGGCAAAATTTGAGATGCTTCATCCATCACAACCAAATCAAAATCAAAAAGTCCTGGCTTTAAGTACTGAGCAACAGACATAGGACTCATCATGAAACATGGTTTTAATGCCTGAATTGATTTAGGTGCTCTTTCTAGCAAAGACCGAATTGGAATATGTCTTGTTTTTTTTGAAACCTCTTTTGCAATTAATGAATATTCTGTTAAATCAGATACTTTACCATAAGCAATCCCTAGAGGAACATCGACTGATGAGGCATTACAAGCAATCTGCTTTCTTTGTAATACTAGTAATTCATTATCATAATTCTGAAAATTACTAACCATAGTCGATAATTCTATACCGTTATATTTTTGAATCAGTGTATCTGTATTAATAATATGCTTTGCTAAAGAACTATATAAAGATAGTTGCACCACGTCAGCAACTGAATACCTCTCTAATTCGGCATTTTCCAACTTTTTAATAATGCATCTTAAACCAGAATTTTCAGCTTTATTCTTAATAGTATGGTAATTACTCCATGTAAATAACCAATCTTCATTCTCTAAAGCTAAATTATTTCTTTTTATCGTTTCAATAAAAGAATTTTTAAGCTGATTGGTCCAATTTGCTTCAACATTAGAATGCTCTTCAAATTGTTTTCTTCTTATTCCTTCATTTTTGAAATGATGAGAGATTTCATCTAAAGATTTTTTTAATCTTTGATAACTTTCCTTATCTGATATCTTAGATAGTTTCTCTCTTAAAATTCCGAATGAATCAGAAATTATATTTAAAAGCTTAAGAGTCTTTTGAGCGCGATTTAATTCAGCAACATTAATTTCCCCTTTTAAATCATCAAAGTTCCATTCTTTAGACAATTGAGGATAATTTTTTCTAATTTCATTAAATCGAGTTACTTTTACTACATTAGCATCAAATAAAATTAATTCATTTTCAATACGAGCTAATGAAGATTCTTTATCAATAATAAAGGGCCCAAGTTTTAATTTTAATTCTTTAAGAGAAATTAATGTACGAGAAATCTCACTTTCATCATCAATAATTTCGTGGACGTTTCTCAAATGACTAATTTTACTTGCATATAAAGTAGAAAAGCCCTGCAGTAAATTCAATAAATCTTTAATCTTA
This sequence comes from Acinetobacter sp. LCT-H3, assembly GCF_001866125.1. Taxonomy (NCBI): domain Bacteria; kingdom Pseudomonadati; phylum Pseudomonadota; class Gammaproteobacteria; order Moraxellales; family Moraxellaceae; genus Acinetobacter; species Acinetobacter sp. LCT-H3. The sequence goes on from NZ_MODX01000034.1 coordinate 3,664, forward strand.
GGTGCAACTTTACGATCATATTCTTCAATGATAGATTTTACTAAGTGACTCTCTAATCTTAATATAGCAGAACCTATCTTCACCTTCTCATCAAAACCAATACCATATTCATGGCGAACGCCTTTGTACCAATCACGCAATGTTTTAATATCATTTAATGGCGTATTAACTCCATCATACATATGATTTAATATTTTATATTTATCATTCAATTTATTTGCAGAATCAATATCTTTCTTAAAATCTATTAATTTAGAAAAATTATTTTGTATTTCAATAAGTGGAGTACCTTCATTTTTACTGATACCTAATATAAATTTTCGAGCGCTCCACCAACGCATCGTAAAATATTTAAAAAATCCACCTATACATATATTTTTGTAATTTATCTCTAAGTCTTCCACACTAGGCAAGATCTCTAATTTGTACAGTCTTTGACAATCTTGATAGTTTTGATGCAACTGTTTAAATATTGGTTCAAAATCAACTATAAACTGATCAATACTAGATTCATCAAATATTTCATTTCTATGTTTTAGAAGATCAAATGGCAACCCTTTTAAATGTCCTACCAGTATCTCCATAGCTTTAAAATTTTCTTCTGAATATCCAAACACCTTCTTAAGTTCAGAAGGTATATTCTTTTCAATTAGTTCAATATCAGGCTTTAAATCCAACAAAGCAGTCTTAATTTTTTCTAGTTGGTGTATCGCTTGATCTATATCTTCTAAAGTGATACTTTTATCAAATGCTTTGCTTTCATTTATCAAATTCCTAATGATTTCAACTTCACGAGAATTTGACTCTCCAAGATATTCTTTGTTAATTACCGCAACAATTACTCTGTAGTTTTTATTAATTTCATCATACAAATTAATGTATTCAGATAGCAAACTAATATTATCGATTTGATTATTAATTAAATGATAAGATATTTCCTCATCAAAATTTGGTAATTCTTTTGCATTATTAGTTACTCTTTCAACTAATTCTAAATTCACATCATCACTAAAAAAAAGCTCAGAAAATAAACGTTGTATTACTGTTAATTCATAGTTCCACTCTTTAAGAAAGTTCACAATTTCTGCTTTTTCAGAATCAATTAAGTTTACCTTATTAACCCCAAACCAATAGTGTTTATAGATCTCCTTATCAGGACATTGATCCCGAGTTTGTATAAATGAATTTTCTAACAATTTCCCCCAATCAATATAGCTTTGGATATCATCCTGATTTAATGTAGTCAAATTTAAATTATCGATTAATACATCTTCAGGATTTATATCCAATAAATTCTTGAAGTAAGTTGCTTTTGTTAAAATTTCATGTGCTGTATATTTCGTCTCTCCCCACTCTTTATTAATTCTTTTTACATATTGATTTAAATAATTTTTACTTAACTCAAGTTTGTTTTTTGTGATTTGTATTTCATGTATTTTAGCATAGTGCCCCAATTGCTTATATTGTTCATTTAAGTCATGTAATATTTTTAACTTATTAGACTTATGACTATGTAATTCTAAACAGAATCCACCTAATCCAGCTTTATCTAGTCTATCTTTTACTACATTTAATGCAGCCATTTTTTCAGCAACAAAAAGTACTTTCTTGCCATCATTGATTGCTGCAGCAATTAAATTTGTAATTGTTTGAGATTTACCAGATCCTGGAGGACCTTCAATAACTAAGTTTTCCCCCTTTACGGCATCGATTAAAGCACTATGTTGAGAACTATCAGCATCGTAAATGATTGGGAATTTTTCATGGATATCTTCTATATCATCAATTTCATATTCAGAGTCGAAACTATGAGACTGACTTTCTTTGGCTACCTTACTAAATAATTGTTTAATAACTGGATGATCTTCTATTGAATACCCTTTAGGCCAATTCGTAGGATCAAGATCCTGATACATTGCTTGCTTAGAAAAATTTAGCAAGCACATACAGACCTTGCGTTTAATACTCCAACCTACTTCATGAGACAAAATATTTTTTTCAATTAAGTCAAAATAATCTTCTGGCGTACTTTCTTCATCCAATAAAGGCAATTCTAAGCCAAATTCATTTTTTAACTTTTCATGTAATGTGACGTTACTTAATAATCCTTCATCTGACATAGATAATTCAAAATTATCATAGCCCCCATGTTTTGTTTTTGGCTTTTTTTCAATTTTTACAGGTAGAGTGAAAAGTGGAGCTAACCGTTTCAGATTTGAATCTTTACTTTCAGTCCATTCTAAAAAACCAATCGCAATATATAAAACATTCGAACCTGTTTCATTTATGAATGATTCGGCTTGTTGTCTAATATATTTAACTCGAGTTTCTAAGTCCTTTGGATAAAGTAAACTCTGTAAAACATGTGTATTTTCAGGTTTTGATGAATTACTAGTATAATCGTGACTCAATTCAAAACTAATCTCATAACCTAAATGCTTTGCCCAAGATTCAACACTTGGTCCGTGATCTTTAATACCACTACCATTCTTTTCCTCCACCCCATAGTAGCTCTTGAGCTCTGCATCTAATGGTTTAGGAATTGGTAGTAGATCTATTATTTTTCTGTCATTTAATGCTTTGAATATAGAGTTTGGTGTAGTTTCAATGAACTGAAGGCACTTACCACGTGGAAACTTATAATTTAACAGCGAATTTCTTGAACTTAAATCCAATAGTCTCTTACGAATCGACTCCAATGAATCATATGCAAATGTTGCTGTACCCTCGGTCATTTAGTCTAAAAACCTCTAAAATTCAAAAAAATATTTTTACATTGCTCTTTATGATAATAATTTAGCATTTTTTTAATAGTTGATAAACCTGTATAGCTAAATGATCATTTCACTCTACGCTGGCGTTTGTCTCGGTAATCCCCCCTAAAAATAAAAGGATCTAAAAGTAGAATTTTCTCTTAAGATACGAGCAGGAGATTTTGCGATTTTCCCCTGTAATCCTTTCCTTGTCTAACTTTCCGCATCGCATTACCCTTGCGATTCGTATGCGACACATGCGATATCTAGCCGTTCATGTCGCATACTCCGCATTGGAATCGCACACCCTTTGCAACATGGATAACCTTGTGCCATGGGGGTTTCAGCCATAAATCGAAAAATCGCAACTATTTCAGCAATGCCGGATTTAATTCGATGTAAGTGGAGCGGTTAATTGTCACCAGACGCACATAATTAAACTCGATCAACTCATTTAAACATGGGTCAAATTCCTTTGCTTTTCTTATTTGAAGTGGTGCGCCTTTCATTGCTACCGTTCTTTGCAATCGGTTGGTTTTTTCCTTTTTGCATTTTGTTAAAAGGTACTTAATCAGCTTCTCAGAATCGCTTTCATCAGCTATTTCAATATCTGAATATCGGAACCACTCAGACAAAGAATGTCTAATAACAGCACAAGCTGCCTGCATGATTTCAGAATCAATTTCAGACTTCTTTTCAAAGTAAGCCAGGACAGCACCTAAACGTCTGGCAAGCTCATTTGCACGACTGGCAAAAGGCTGCATAAATTCAAATTGTTTTCCGCTACCCTGCAAAATTTCACACTCATTGTAAAACTCAAGCTCCAGTAACTCAGCCTCACCTGATAACTGCATGACTGGAAAGTACGGAACTTCTCCCGATTCATTCAAAAGAACCGGTAGCTCATCTTTTAAAATATCTCTACAACGATTCCAAAATTTAGTTAATCGGGGGTCATTGTGTGAATTTTTTAGCTTTTGTCTAAATTCAACTGTATGCGTCCGCTGCCCAGCAATGCTTTCTGGAGCGCTTAAAATGAATCTAGGCAAAAAGCCCTGTCCTCTTAGTGTCGGATCGTTTAAAGCTCCAGCCAGTACAGCACGTTGCCCAAGCAGGTTGAAAGTTAGGCGAACATCATAGGCCGCTCCGTTGTCATCAGATGAAGCGCGGTTTCTCTGACAATAGCCATAATCAAATATTTTGATAAATGCACCTAACGCGCTTTTGGCCGTGTCACCCTTCATTGTGTGACCATCAAAGAACTGCCCAGCCTCATCGCTACTCAATGAAGCATTTTTCACAATTCCTTTAATATAAAACTTGGTCAAGGTTTCAATAGTAATGTCAGAAAAAATACTGGTCGGATCGGTTGGTCTTGGATTATTTAAAGCCCACTGCGCGAACTCTTTAGATTCAACTGTTTTTGATTTAGCGTTCCAATCCTCTAAATTTTTTCTGTATTCATTATACTGCTGTCGCTCATGCTCTCTAATAGGCAATTCAACCAACTTTTGACATGATGATTTACGTCCACCGCTACCGCCTTCCGTTAAAAAGAATAAGGAGGCTGGCATACCCTCCATGTTGGTTTCTTTGGGTGCATTAACCTTACCTTGTGCTAAAAATGAAATACTGGCTAAAACACATTGAGCAGCCATTGCAATTGGAACTTGCACATATTCAGCGGTTGCAAGAATTGCATTCCTCACGACTTCCGGTAGCTCATTAATCGGATAAGGTTTTGACTGAATCAAAGTATCATTTCTTAAACTCACTGGAGCTTGCCAGCTATCCAAATTTTCAGCCTTCCGATCCGCTGGCATCTCCTCAACTTGAGGCTGTGCGATTGGATCAGATTCAAGTGATTTTAAAATCCGCTCTCTTTCCTTGTAGAAAAAGCGTTTAATAAGATTGGAACTTAAATTTTTTAAATCATCATCCGCCTGAATAAATAAATGTGCATTATTGACTGGAGTTTTTTCGCCCACCAGCATTTTAAGTATTGTTTCAGGCATACCATTGTTTATAATCTGATATGCTGTATCAATATCTTTATGAAGCACAATGGCCTCTCCAGCCTTAGCAAGTTTCACAAATAAATCTATATTGTCTGTACCTAGAACATACGGCATATATTTATTATTTGTGTTGCTTGCGAATACTCCAGCCTTACCAATAGAAAATGATATTTTTTTAGAATCAATCTCTTTACATGGTGTCTGGCTAATATCGTACTTTTTAGCAATACCTCTGATTCCATACCCTATAACTTCAGTTAATTCATTAGGATTAACCAGGGGGAGTGCTTCACATTCTTCACAGTTATAATCCGGCAATTTAGAGTAAATATAGCTCTCAGGCTTAACTTTAAAATGCTGCTCATCAATGCAGCCTTTTATAAAATCTTCAATCGAATGATATTCGGTTGTATTGCCTGTCACCGGATCGGTGCTTGCTGCAAATGGTGCGTTAAAAATGATTTTTGCATTCATTTTTCACCCTCCAGCTCAGAATCTGAAGGATTTAAACTCAAAACCCAATTTTTTATTTCATTTTCACGATAAAAAATTCTAGCTTGTTTTTTATCTCCAAATTTTATTGGATTCGGGAATGAAGAATCTTTTTGCTGCAAGTTATATAACGTATTTCTACTGATTTTTAAAATACGACAAACATCTTTAATCTTCAAAAGCATTTGTGAGCTCCATTAACAATGCAAGAGCCATCATGATTTTTCTTGAAGTTATAAGCCCTTAGGTTTTTTTACTATTTTTATAAAAAACCCTAAGAGATTGAAATATATTATTTTATTTTTAATATTTCTTTAACTTTAGCCTTTGCTGCATCATCATTTAGTACATCTAAGTCGGTGTAAAAAATTTGAATTAATTTAGAAATTATATTTATATTGTATGGTCTCTTATCTGGGGAAATCTCTGCCTTTCCATCAATATCCCACATGCTTTTAATAAAGAATGTTCTATGCGATGTATTATCAACTCGTGGAGATTTCATATTTAATATTTCTGTTTCTATTTTCTTGTAAAAAAAATCAAGTAGATCACTATCCACAAATTCAATATAATCAATTAATTTATTATATATTTTTTCACTTAGTAAAATATCATTATATTTTCTTAAAAACTTATATTCTGGTATTTTTATATTATCTTCCATACCACTTAAAGGAGAAATATAATTATTATTTTTCATATACTCCAAAAAATCTTCAATATCTTTATTATCATATTTTTTTGCATATTCTTTTAGTTCATGAAATCTTACATCTATCATTTCCATATCTATAACAGCAATTATTTTTTCTTCTCTCAAATAATTCAAAATCTTATTAACATAGCTTGAACTTAAATAAAAAACTGTTGTCTTAGTTTTCGATAGAGGCGATGCATTTAATAAATTTGTCATTTTATTTTTTGCTGACTCAAGTTTATTGAGCCAATTTTTCAATTCAGTGCCACTATATACCAAACCACTATCTAGTTTTTCCTTATATTTTATTGAGAAATAATATTTTTTAGAAAAAAGAATTAAATCACTTAGCTTTAACTCACACTCCAATATTTTTTTAAAAGACTTATCCTCCAACAATAAATAAATTTTCTCAACATGGAAATCCTTTTCCTCATTACTAAGGTAAGTTTTAAATTTTAGATTATTACTTATAAATTTAATTTTAATAAATTTATTATTAATTTTGCTATATTCTTTTAGAAATATAGCTACTTCCTCTTTGTCTTCTTGTGTAACTCTTTCCATTTAATTATCTCAAATTGAAATTCTGCGTTACTGATTTATAAACCAGTATAAAACTTCTCAATCAACTGACGTGTCTTGACCATCAAGTGAGTGAAGACGTTATCCCGCTCAAACAGCTTAACCTTATAGTTAGGCAAGTCTTTCAACTCTTCTTTACGTGGTAGGCGTTTGGTGAACTCATAATGCTCCAGAACCTGCTTCATGGCTTCTGGTTTCAGGTTTTCTTCTTTACAAAGATGCTGATAGGCCTGTTCTTTTTCAGCATCCCAGAATTCAGAAAAAGCTGTTTGGACGCTTTGGCCGTTGATCATCTTCGGCATGTTTTCTTCAATGAATTTTTGAATGAGGTCTTGCTTATCGTGCAAGCTAATATCGCTACTGATTAAATCGTAAATTTGCGCTTGGTACTTCTTACGCTTGTCCTCTGAGTCTGTATCAACAACAAGCTGTAGCAGGTTGATAATATACCCCACATTAATGCGATCACTATGCAGTAAATCCAGTTGAAAATCGACATCATCCAATACCGATACTTTGTCTTTCTTGGTGGTCTTTCTTACGGCACGGCATAGGTCAGCATACTTAGAGGCGAAGTTTGCAAAGTGCTGCTTATCAAGTTGTGTTTGGTCTTGATCGTATTCAATAAAAGTTTGTAATTGCGCGTTATAGCGCATCACTTCACGGAAAGCTTTAATAAATTCGAGTTGCTGTTCTTCAGTCATAAGATCATCGACTGATTGGTAATTGGGCGTTAAGGCAAACAATTTGCTCACCGCTGCTTGGTAATCCTGTTCAATTTCCGCATAGCTGGGAACAAGTACAATCTTGGTCGTTTCTTTATTGGAAAATAGTGCCAGTGCTTCATCTGTTGCACGTTTTAGGTTGCGGAAACAGATGATATTGCCAAATGGTTTTTTATCATTGTAGACACGATTGGTACGAGAGAATGCCTGAATTAAGCCATGATATTTTAGGTTTTTATCGACATACAAGGTATTTAGCGGCTTAGAGTCAAAGCCCGTGAGGAACATATTGACCACGATTAGAATATCAATCTGTCTGTTTTTTACGCGCTGTGCGATATCGCGGTAGTACGCATAAAATTGATCACCTGAGTTGTAGTTAGTTTTAAACTGTCGATTGTAATTCGCAATGTAGCGATCCAGCTTATCCCGACTGGATGAATTGACTTGAGTTGGAATATCTGCGGCTTCTTCATGAATCAAGCCAGTTAAGTCATCAGTCGGTACAGCCTCATTTGCCGCATAGGAAAAGATGGTGGCAATAGTCAACGGTTTAAATATCCGACCTTGTGCTTCATCTTCAATTTGCTTTTCAGCCTGCACCTTTTCAAAAAGGTCGTAATATTGGGTCAATGTTTCGACCGAACTGACAGAGAACATTGCGGTAAATTCACGATTACGAGTTTTGGTATCGTGAATATTGACAATGTAGCGGGCAATCATTTCAAGGCGTTGCGGATTGTCATACAGTTCTTTGGTATCGATGCCTTCTACATCTTCCTCATAACTTTCATTCGTCGCCATGCCTTTGGCGGTGTATTTGCCACGATAATCAATCTGGAACTGCAAGACGTTACGGTCACGGATGGCATCGACAATCACGTATTTATGCAAACACTCATTAAACAGGTAATCTGTGGTGAGTTTTAAACCTGCTTTGCTTTGGCTGTTCTTTTCAAAAATAGGCGTACCGGTAAAACCAAACATTTGTGCATTGCTGAAGAATTTTTTGATGTTCTGATGGGTCTCACCAAATTGACTGCGATGACATTCATCAAAAATGAATACGACTTTTTTATTTTTAAGATAATCAATCGATTCTAAATAACGCTCGGTACTAATGGCCCGATTGAGTTTTTGGATGGTGGTCACAATCAGTTTGTCGTGGCGTTGATCCAGCTGTTTCACCAAGGTCGATGTGTTATCGGTGCTGTCCACGCTATCTGCTTTAAAAGCATTAAACTCACGTGAGGTTTGTGTGTCGAGGTCGTTACGATCCACCACAAACAAGACCTTTTCTACATCGCGCATTTGCATGATGATCTGACTGGCTTTAAATGAAGTCAGGGTTTTACCTGAACCTGTAGTGTGCCAGATATAGCCGTTCTGATCGGAGTTTTGTACATGCTCCACAATTTTCTGTACTGCATAAATCTGATAGGGACGCAACACCATCAGGCTTTTGGTGGTTTCTAGCAGCACCATGTACTGGGTCAGCATTTGAGTTAGATGCTGTTGATTGAAAAATGCGTCGGCAAAGTCGACAATTTCATTGATGTGTTTGTTATGGACATCCGCCCATGGAAAGGCAAACTCGATGCCTGTTGTACCGTTTGAGTAATAACGGGTATTTGCGCCATTACTAATGACAAAAAGCTGAATAAAACTAAATTGCCCTTGCCCTGCCCAATAGGCTTCACGAATATAGCGTTGCGTTTGATTAAAGGCTTCGGCGATTTCCATGCCGCGTTTTTTTAGCTCGATCTGTACCAGTGGCAGACCATTCACAAGTAAGGTCACATCAAAACGGCTGGTTCTGCCATTATAGTCACGGTGGTCGATGGTGATTTGATTAGTGACCTGATAAATATTTTTGCTAGGATCATCAGACAGGAAAAAAATATGTTTGCTGGTGCCATCATCAAATTTGACCGGGAAAAGATCACGCAGATTCTTGGCCCGTTCAAATACCGTTCCGGTATTCAAAAAACTAATGACCTGTTTCCATTCAGTTTCAGACAGTGGTGCTAGTCCATTGGCACGTTCGACTTGGGTTTTTAGGTTTGACAGTAGTTGGCTTTCATCCTTGAGCGTCACTGAGGCATAACCCAATTGCTGTAGCTGGCCGATCAGTTCATTTTCAAGTTGATATTCGCTTTGTACTGTCATTCCCTTTGCCCTCTAAAATCTTAAATTATTCACTTTAATGTTTGTTTAATTAAACTCAGGATATATTCTATATTTTCACTATCCTTAACTTTCACAGCAAAATAATTCCCATCAACCACATCCTTAAAAAAATTTCTAGGATCATCGATTAATTTTTTTCTTTGCTCACTAATATCAAAGCGTATGAAATCTTTAAAAAAATGTGCATATAAAAGATTGGAATTCTTACATTTAAAGGCAATATAGTTTTTTCGAATATTCATTTCTATGTCAGGTGCTAGATTTAAAATCGAATCCCTGAATTGCTCATATAGCTCTTTGATGTCATCGGACTTATCCACCAAGTGATAGGCTTCATCATATTGCTGGATCTCTTTGGCAATCTTTTGAATATCTTCAGACTCAACATTTTGCACTTGCTTGATTGAAGGCGCTGATTTGGCTTTCTGCAATGGATTGACTGAAACAATTCCCCCCTGATAGCGTTTGATTTCCCACAGCTCAATGCCTAAATCTTTAAAGTTAGTGGACTGCTTTTGAAAGTCGGTAAAGCTGGGGGAAACGAAGATGATTCTGCTTTGTGACCAATCCACATCCTGACGTTTAAGCTGTTTGCTCTGGCTCTCATTGTACTCAACGATAAAATCTGCCTTATAGTCGAGCATCAGATTCAGATAAGAAACGCCTTGGTCAATCACGCTATAATTGCGTTCACGCTTGTATTCGATAATTACAAAGGCCTGACTTTCGGGATCGAAAGCCAATGTATCAATACGGTTGTTTTTAATGGTGAATTCAGACTTGATGAATTCCAGACCTGTAAAACTGTAAAGATTGTTTTCAAACAGACTTTGAATTTCTCTTTCCAAACGAAAAGGATCTTCTGTAAGTTCTACTAATGACTGGGCTTGAGTTTGATATAATTGCATTTATACACCTTATAAAGATCTGGCTTTATTTTAAATTTTTTATTTCCACTCAAGCTCTACTTGATTTAAAATTTTATGAATAAAAACAATAAACTGTGTTGCTTCTTCCAAATCAAATTTTGAAAATTCCCAACGCACTCCCCAGAATTCATTATCCTTACCTTCATGCCATTCTTTAGAAAATTGATGTGGGCTTTTTTTAAGAGATTGCTTCACTTTTTTAAGAATCTCTTGAGTTGGATTTTGAATATACATAACAACCGAATAGCTCATGGGGTCTTTATCAATATGAAGATTTAAAACTGACTCTGACCATTCTTTCCAATTATTGCCTACAAAACGAAATGCCGGTGTACGATTCCATGTATGTCTTCTTACATAGGGCTCGTATTTTTCACCAAGAGCTGTTTGTAATTCATTATTAATATGATCAATAATTTCTTGATAAACATTTTCCCTTAATTCTACAAGTTGTTGAATTTGCTGCATGTGATCAACTACAAAATTTAAACTTTCCATATTGGTTCCCAATAAGTCTACAAAACTATCTAAGTGCAACAAGAAATCGCGAGCAAAAACGCCCCATTTATTTAAAGGGTTCTTAAAAATATCATGAGCTAGTGCTATTCGTATTTCTGAGGTCAAATCGTTATAAGCTAATCCAAGCCAATGATTCGCATAGCATTCACCATCAGGGCATAGCACAAGGGTGACTAGTTGTTTTTCAGTAGAATATTCTTCTTTTTTACATGACTGGTTAATCTCTTTTAATCTTTTTTTCCCCCAAGAGACATAGTCTGGAAATGGGTTATTTTGATGATGATGAACTTTCACCTCAACAACGACCAAAGCGGTATCAGTTTCAAACCATAAATCGATACGATTCCCTTTATCCGTTGTTTGTTGTGTCGATAACTCTAGAAACTGACCGAAATCAAAATCTGCATATTCTTCAGTCGCATTTAAACTAGTAACAAACCCATTATAGAAGCCTGCTCCCAATCCATGTTTTTCATTTGGATTGAGAAAAAAAGCCAAAAGTTCTGTTATTGGGTTTTCATGATGGTTTTTTAATGCTGTATCAAAAATCGTCATTTCTCGTTCAGGAATTTTATATTTTTGGGCTTTAAGCAAAAGATTTTCATATTTTTGAATAAGTTGATCTTCTAAATCTCTCATTCTTATTTCCCCTATACATTACATAATAAAAAAGCCAGACTCCAAAGAGAATCTGGCAAAAGACTTAAACAAACATCTGCTGCAACAAGCCTTTTTTCCAAGTTTTAGCCTGTTCAATTTGCTGTGCCACGACTTCAATTTTTTGGTCAATCGCTGATAAGAAATTAGCGATTTTGGTTTGCTCTTCTAGGCAAGGCATACTCAAATCAAATGATCTAATAGATTGAAAATTTAGTCCTTCACGTCCGCTACCAGTTTGATAAGATTCAATCAAATCTTGTCCATTTTTAGAAGAAAGAAAAGCTTGAATAAATTTAGGTTCATCATTTGGAGTTCTAATTATACAAACATGCTGATTAACATTGCCTTCGGTGAAATTTTTCGGTACAACGCAACTACGCCCAATAGATGCTCCTGTTATGTTTAGTAAAATGTCATTTGCAATAACTTTACTACCAGCCATTTTTTGATGAGTATTTTCAGGGATAAATACAACATCCTCCAAAAGCAGTTGATCATTATTCACATTTTGGCTTCTTATAAAAATTATACCGCTATCAACATAAGCTTCAGCACCACCCCTAGGTGTACTTCCACTTCCTACTTTTGAAGCAATCTCCCCAAGTTTTTTATCCTCCCACTCCCCAAACTCACTGCCATCATCCGCTTTAAAACGAAACTGCTGACTAAACAGCTTTTGCATCATGCCTTGTTTATATTGGCTCAGTAGCTCATGTTTTTGTGTCAGTTGGTTGATCTTTTCATCCACGGCAGAAAGAAAAGACGCAATTTTGGTTTGTTCTGGTTTTGATGGTGGAAAATGAAAATCAATTGAGCGAATAGCTTGAAAATTTAGCCCTTCTCTACCACCACCAGCCTGCTTAGACTGAATTGCATTTTGCCCATTTTCAGAACTTAAAAATGATTGAACAAAAATAGGATCATCATTTGGTGTACGAATAATGCAGACGTGCTGATTTACATTACCTTCAGTAAAATCGTTTGGAACAACGCAACTACGACCAATAGAGGCACCAGTGATATTGAGCAAAATATCATTTGCTATGACTTTGCTTCCTGACATTTTTAAATGAGTTTCTTCAGGGATATAAGCGACATCATCTAAAAGAAGTTGGTCATTATTAACATTTTGGCTTCTAATAAATATAATGCCATGATCAGTATATGCCTCTGCACCACCTTTCGGAGTACTGCCACTACCAACCTTCGATGCAATATTTCCAATTTTCTTATTTGACCAATTGCCATCAAACTCTTTAAACCTTAACTTTGGCGTAGCCATTACTTCACCTCCGCAAATGGTGAAACAATGCCTAGCTCTTTGCAGAAATCCGCAATGATGGCATCGGTCTTTTGGCTGTCTTGTTCCAAAGCTTGAAGCTGTTTTGCAATCACATCTAAATCAATCTCGGCTTCCGCTTCAAAGGTATCCACATAACGTGGAATATTCAGGTTGTAATCGTTATCTTTGACTTCTTGCAAAGTCGCCACATGCGCATATTTTTCAATATTTTCACGCTTTTCAAATGCCGCAACAATCTTATACAAATGCTCAGGCAATAACTTGTTTTGGTTCTTCTGCTTTTCAAAATCATTGCTGGCATCAATAAACAGAATATTGCTGCTATTCTCACGGTTTTTCTTCAGCACCAAAATACAGGTCGGAATAGACGTGCCATAGAATATATTGGCGGGTAGACCAATAATCGCATCCACCACGTTCATCTGTTCAATCAAATACTGACGAATCACGCCCTCACTCGAACCACGGAACAAGACGCCATGCGGCAATACCACCGCCATGGTGCCGTTGTCATCCAGTTGATACAGCATGTGCTGTACAAACGCCATATCGGCTTTAGAACTTGGCGCCAGTTTGCCATACGCAGCAAAGCGTTCATCTTGTAAAAATAACGGATCGGCAGACCATTTTGCAGAGAATGGCGGATTCGCCACCACCGCATCAAACTTTTTATCTAAATGCTGCGGACGGGTTAAAGTATTTTCCTGCTTGATGTCGAACTTGGCAAAATGCACATCATGCAGAATCATGTTCATGCGTGCCAAGTTGTAAGTAGTACGGTTCATTTCCTGACCGTAAATCATATCGACATCTTTGACTTCACGTTTTACCCGTAGTAACAATGAACCCGAACCACAGGTCGGGTCATAGACTGAACGTAAACGGTCTTTGCCTTGGGTGACAATCTTCGCCAGTAAAGTCGATACTGTTTGCGGGGTATAGAATTCACCCGCTTTTTTGCCCGCACCTGAGGCAAATTCGCCAATCAGGTATTCGTAAGCATCCCCCAGTACATCGGCTTCGGTATTACTAATATCAAAATCAATGTCATCTAAATGACTGAGGACTTTCGCCACCAGTGCATTACGGTCACTGGCATTATTGCCGAGCTTGGTCGAGTTTAGATCTAAATCTTCAAACAGGTTGGCAAAGTCATCGGCAGAGTCGGTGCCTAAAGTGCTTTGTTCAATCGATTTTAAGGTCGCAGTTAAATCATCCAAAATGAATTCGCCCTGACGACCACGCTCGGCTAAGGTATGGAATAGCTGTTTTGGTGTGAGCGCATAACCGACTTCGGCAATGGCATTCTTTTTGATTTCTTCGATGTACGGCACATGCTCAGCATTATTTTCATCTAATTCTAAAAAGCTGACTTCTTCGCCATCCAGCAATTCATTAGCAAAATTAACCGACTTTTCTGATAAATATTTAAAGAAAATAAAACCCAGTATGTAATCACGGAATTCATCGGCGCCCATGGTGCCACGCAAAGTATTGGCAATATTCCAAAGTTGTTTTTGTAATTGTTGCAGTTGTACGTGGGTCATTGTTATGCATGTCCGATGAAATGAATAAAACATGACTAGTGTACCGAAAATTAAAGTTTTTTCAGCAAAATTGGAAATAGAAAGACAAAATTTGTCGCACTAAATGCATATCAACAATATTGATATATAAGGTTTTATTTGGATTTTAAAAGATTAACAGGTTCAAGTATCATAATTTAAATTAAGTCTTATATCAAAATTGCAGATGCTTAGAAAAATATTTATAAGTAAAATAAATAACAAGGCGGTTTGTTAAAGTTGGTCATATTCAGCATCAATATACGCATTAATTAATGTCCAATCTTCAGTTTTTGAAATTTCACGTGGAAGCTCTGCTTCAAAGGATTCATAAAAATATCTACGCATACAATACTCAGTATAAGAATCCGCATAGGTTTCATAACGCGCGATTATTGTTAAGTCCATCACAGGCATTTGTGCTTGATCCCATCGTTGTCTTTTCCGACTGAAAAAGAATAGTTTCCCGAAGGTATATAAACGTCCCGCCTGCTGTCGATTGCCTCTGAATACTGCATAAACTTTAAAATAATTCTGCCATGCAAGAAGATCATTGAACGCCTTAGTCTGATCTTTTTGGGAAATCACTCGATTGAGAATTTGGGTTAATTCTTTTTTTTGTTTCTCTATTTCAGTTTTCTTAAATCTCCACGTCCATGAGAAATTCTTATTATTTTTACGGTAAAACTTAGTCTGATGTTCAGCATACTTTTTATGGCTTAACCGTACTAATTCAGCCTCACATTTCCCAAAATCTAAGCATAGATAAGGTTTATTCAATATGAAATTAAATTGTTCATTGTCTTTATAGTATTGACGGATAAAAGTTAATTCTTGCCCGACTGTAATTTTGTCCCAGATGACAGGTTCAAGTTCAGCAATTTTATCTTTTGATGTATATGCTGAACTAGTTGTTGAAGTCACTTTGCCTATGGTTTCTTTGCTGTGACGATGGCTATTAGGGGTTTTGATCAACAAGATAAATAACCACTCATCTTTATAAAGAATGTCTTGAACAATGAGATCAGCGACAGGTAATCCTTGTTTTAGTCGATATGTTCTTTGCCGACTGGTTAAATTTAATGAATAGCGTTCGGTTAATTTATGAATAATTTTTTCAATATCAATTTTACCTAACTCAGTTTGCACTATAAATTTGCAGTAAAAATATGATCCTCTTGTGACCTTATCTTGAATTTTTTGTGCGGTGTATTTTGTGTGGGGGCTGTAATCAATCATTTTATGTCATCCAACTATGCACTTTTCATGTCAATCAACAATCCACTTAAATCCAAATTTCTTCATCCATTTTTGAATTGTTCATCAACAATAATTTTCTCTACATTTCCCATTTTGCTGAGCGCGTCAGCCATCAGCATTAATCAAATTGCGCTAGCACTGTCACCTCACGTTGTAAGGTGACAATAAAGTAGTTCCTAGTGCGCATTACGAACCTTGATCAGCAAATCTTATACTTGTTTAAATAATATATCAATAATATTGATATATTAAATTAACTTTGATAATATGGCTGCATATCAATCGAATTGTGGATTGACCATCCATTCCAACTTTCTTTTTTTGAAGTGGTTTGAATGGCTGACCACCATTCAAAAACTTTGATACATATTGCCCTGAATATAAGACTAACCATCTTCATATTGCCGATGTAGCGGACTGCTGGGGAAACCTCGCTCGGTACGTTGCAACGGGGGCTAGAGGATTGCAATATCCTTTTTCTATCCGTTCATTCACTTTTTAAGAGTTCCAAGCAAATAAAAAGTGGTTGGGCGACAAGGAAACGGGAGCCTATAAGCGATTTATCGTGAAATGGTCATTTGGTTAGTAATAGCCAAGTTAGGTGTGAAATTATGAAAATAGTGGAACATTGAAACCCTGTTCAAAGTGATACAGTCAGGAGCAGCATAGGATGTGCGATAGTCTCCGTTAATAGCTGAATGTGTATGCTTGATCGAACAAGTTTTTTACTTGGAAAAGTATGCTCATTTCCAATCACGATGGCTGCTGAGAGTGCCGCAAGGTACTAGGGCTTTGAGGCTAACGCTGGAAAAGCTGGCACCATTTTGCGCAAGCTGAATGGGTCGCTGGATAGCTTAAACGTGTAACGGCATTAATCGATAGATGCTGATTGGAGTGTAAGAGTTTTACCCTTTACAAAGTTGTGTATACATCATATCCCGATATTTTTAAGGAACTACGGTCGGGGGAAACAGGAAGTATGTATACAGGCGAGAGGATAAACGGTCTGCACATTAAGACACTTTGAAATAACTTGGGAAGCACTGAATAAAAAGGCTTAAATTGGTTAAAAGTCTGTTGTATTTTTTTCAGTGTGGGAGCGATGGTGAGTAGCGCATATAAAGCAAGTATTTACTTGCGGAAATTATGATACAAATCTTCATAGTAAGATTCGTATTAAATGAGATAGCTAGCTTAAAGCGAATCCTAAAACATTTCGATTTTTTCAGTCGGGATGCTCATTGCGAAAACTTGAGTCGGCACATGCGTGAGCATGTTGGACAATATGTAGAAAAGAAAGGTTAATGGAACACTGGTCGTGTTTCTCAGTCGGGGATTGGTCTCTCTGACTAGGCCGAGATTGGTACAGTGTAAGTATTCTGAAGTTTGGTCACTGATGAAAATAAACTTATACGGGTTTGCCTGAAACTTAAATCAGGATAATGCTACACCAGCATGAAAAAAATCGTGGCTTGTTCTTCCAGATTAGACAAGCATAAAACTATTGCCTAGCAGTAGAAATATGAAATGGAATATGGCCTAAGTCGGCATGAAAAAATTGAACCGCCAGTACAGGCGTAATCATCTGCTCAACAAAGAGCGTTAACAAATGCATTAGGCTCGATCCCTTAGGGACGAGCCTTGTCTTATTATATTAAGACTATTTCGATTAAATTCTTTTATCTAACATCAACAACATAGAATTATTATGTAAATCTTCTAAGTCCTGATCCCACATCCCAGTTGTCTGAAGTTGGTTTTTAATCATCAAGTAATCTCTATTTGCATGTAAAGTAGATGTTAAAAAAGCTGAGTATGCTTTATCGGCCTGACAAGACTGTAATAGGGTTGATATTGAATCTCTTGTATCATCAATATCTGCTAGGTTAGCTACTATTTTAGATAATTGTCGATTAACTTCATTACACGCTAAAAATCTTGGCAATACCAAACGATCATCATCATTTAAAAAAAGCTTTTTGATGGTAATATTTCCCTTTTCATCTTTACCATAAAGCCTGAAAGCCTCCTGAGAGAGATGATCTTTTGGCACGTCTACGTACGGATTTACAATTGGTTCAGCAATTACATCCAGAGTCCATTTTTTTCGATTACAACGTCCGCAAGATGGTAATAAATTATCCCAATTAATAACATCATCAGGATAAGTATCCTTATCTTTAAAATGCTCCACCTGCATATATGAATCTTCAATTTGTAGTTCACATTCACAATATGCACATTTATTAGCACTACTTCTTAAAAGTGTTTTTCCAATTTCTTCATGTTTCCAAACAGTTAGTTTAGGGTTCGCTTTAAAATTTGCAGTCAGTTCAGTAACTTTTTCTTCAGTTAGAAATGCTGGTTTAGGTTCACGTTGGAGTTTAATCATGGATTAATCTCCAAGACTATCTAACTGTATTTTAAAAACTGGTTTTAATGGATAGTTAGGATGAAGCATTCTCTCCAGCTCATTAAATGCAAGCTGAGCTTTTTGTTTGTTTTTCGATTCCAATGCTTCATCAAATCGTTTTTTTACTTCATTGTATTTCTGGGTCCGTAGATCAGTCATCCCCATTACATCTTCAAGAATTTCTTCAATCGTCCATCCTTGATAACCATATTCCGAGGTTGGTAATTCTCGTCTTACTACTTCGTTATTTCTTCTCTCAAGTGCAATAACTTCATCCTTAAGCGCAGTTTGTACTACATGATGAACCGTACCGGGTTTGT
>NZ_MODX01000035.1:0-21629 GCF_001866125.1 Acinetobacter sp. LCT-H3
GGTAAATTAAACAGATTGGACTGAATCAGACAATCTTCAACATGACGGACAATTCTTGAGGCTGTGAGCTCTGAAACCCCGTAACTCGTCGCAACGTGAAATAAGGTTCGGTATTCCCGCCAATAGCTCAGACAGAGCAGAACCTGATCCTCCAGGCTTAACTTGGGCGGTCTGCCTTTGGCAGAGACATGCTTCTGCAATTGCTCAACCATCAAATAGAAAGTTGACCATGAGATGCCTGTGTATCGCTTGAACTGAGGATCAGAAAGCTTGTTTGAATCGATGTATTTCATCCGCAGATTATGCACGAATGCCAAGAAATCCGGAGTGCAAATATTAACCAAAAAGAAGATCGTTTTTTGATTTATGAAANTAAACACTTATTATTTTTTTTACTCATCATTGGCTTTGTTGCACAAAGANCTAATTTGAGAGTTTTTTATAGTATTTAGATTTTCTAATACGGGTAATTTCTTGTTAAAGCCCACCATATAGCTATGCTGCGCCAAACTTAGCATTTCTTTATCTTCCTCACTATTCCCATAAGCATAAATCGTCTCGTAATCTACAAGATTGATTGCTTCTAAAATCCGTAATTTCTTTTGCAGACAGCTACAGTCGGGTGTTAAATATTTTCCTGTCAATTTTCTATTTTTGATTTCAACTTTGGAACAGAGCAGCTCAATACTTAGAGTATTAGCAATCATTTCCAGATATAGATCAATAGTTGCTGAAACCAATATAACTTTATGTCCTAACTTTTGATGCATTTTCAGCTGCTCAAACAGAGTAGGGTCAAGATTCCCTAAAATCTTATTCGCGTATTGCAATGCTAAAGGGTAAATTATTTCTACATCAGCATCTTTAAACATGGCTAAATAAAGCTTTGGTCGCATGCGATGGGCAGGATAGATTTTGAGATAATAAGCAGTAATCCATGGCAGAATTCTCAGACCACGCCAAATAATATGTCGTTTTTTCAGGACATGAAAAATAAACCCTGTAAAGCTGTCATGCGAATACAGGGTGCCATCAAAGTCAAATAAGGCTAGAGCTTGAGGTTTTTGATTTTGCGCATGCATGTTTGGTAACGGCCATCTACACGGCTAGCAAACCAGTTGGTATTGTAATCACGACTCAGTTTTGGTCCAGAAATCACCACTTCAGGCATGATGGCATAAAAAGGTTCTTTACCCGTTTGTTCCTGATATAGTTTCGCTACACCACGATAGGTCATGGTGTCTTCAAAATCCTTTTCCTTTTCCTTCTTCAGGTCAGAACGGATCTGACGTTCAGTAATAATGAAATTATGCTTGGCGAATACATTGATCAGCTCACGTTCAGACTGACTTTTCTGAGAGCGGATACTGCCATCTTTGCTATATAGCAAGAGATCGCCATCCAGATCTAGTTCGGCTTCAGTCAGATCATTGAGCATGCTCTGGAAGGCAGCATTACGACTGGAATACATGCCTGAATTATAATCGGCAAAACGATAGATCGGTTTATCATAATCTGCCGGATACATCATCAGACGATGAATACCATAATACAGACCGCCATACTGACTATACAGATCGGTACGCAGTTCAGCGATATTGCCACCTTGACGCTTATGCTCCTTGGCATAGCTAATATGCACCTGCATCGAACCTAAAGTCGTAATCGGATTAAGCTTTTCGCCGATGTTTTGACCAAAGAGTTTGGCTGCACCCGTTAGGGCACTCACGTGATAATGTTTGGCCATATAGTCAAATATTTCACGATACAGTTCATCCAGTTCACGTTCAGTTTTAACCTTACGCATCTGGCTGAGATAGTTGTTATCCGGAGTAGGATGATTCTTCAGAACATCCTGGAAATATCCTGCAACTGTTCCACCGATACTTTCACCAAGTTTCTCGGTAAATTTTTCTTCCAGACGGCCTTGAACTTCTTTTACTGCTTTTTCGCCCAGACCAGCAACAGTTGGATTTGCGTGGAAATTAGATTCTTGATCCACCACTGCGACGATGGTACAGATATTCTGTTTAGTTTGGGGAATACCCAGTTGTTCGGTAATATCATAGATATCTTTAGCCCATGAATCACGATTGCTGACACGTGATGGAATCGCTTTAGGTATCTGGTCAGCTTCCATAGTTGGCTCATCAGAAGACCACCAGGAACCATTGCCACAGCCAGCGAGACTTAGGGATAAAGCAAGGACAGACCACGATTTAACAGTAAAAATTCGGTGAAGTGTGTTGTTCATGTTGTCTAAATCAGATTCCAGCAGATGAGCGATCAAGGCAGATGCAGTATACTATGCTCATCAACAAAGTGATGAATTTATATGTATATTGGTCCGTATCAACTATCAAATAATTTGATTGTTGCTCCCATGGCAGGCGTGACAGACCGTCCGTTCCGTACACTATGCAAATATTTTGGTGCAGGTCATGCTGTTAGTGAAATGATGACTTCAGACAAAACACTGCGCATGAGTAAAAAAAGTTTGTACCGTGCTAATTTCGATGGCGAACTGGCGCCAATTTCTGCACAAATTGCCGGTTCAGATCCGCGTGATCTGGCAGAGGCGGCACGGTACCAAGTCGCGAACGGTGCACAAATTGTTGATATTAATATGGGTTGCCCAGCTAAAAAAGTCTGTAACAAGCTGGCTGGTTCGGCATTACTGCAAGATGAAGATCTGGTTGCACGTATTCTGGATGCCGTTGTTGCTGCAGTCGATGTCCCCGTGACTTTAAAAACCCGTCTGGGTTATTTAAATGGTCAGGAAAATATCATGCGTGTGGCCAAGCGGGCAGAAGAAGCCGGTATTGCGGCCTTGGCATTACATGGCCGTACTCGCGAAGATATGTATTTAAACACAGCGCGCTATTCACTGATTAAAGATGTGAAAGAGATATTGAATATTCCCGTGATTGCGAACGGAGATATCGACAGTCCAGAAAAGGCCAAATATGTACTGGATTATACCGGTGCCGATGCGGTGATGATTGGACGTGCAGCACAGGGACGTCCATGGATTTTTCGTGAAATCGCACGTTATTTAAAGACTGGAGAACAGCTCGCTGCACCAAGTATTGCCGAAGTTAAAGAGGTATTACTGGGTCACTTGGCTGAACTGTATGAATTTTACGGTGAATATTCTGGCTGCCGAATTTCCCGTAAGCATATTGCTTGGTATACCAAAGGTCTGCGTTCCAGTAATGAGTTTCGTCAAAATATGTATAAGGTGGAAAGTACCGCAGATCAATATAAAGTGGTAGAAGACTATTTCAATAACCTGCTGGAGTATGGTCAGATCATGAGTGATGTGCAGGTCGAGCAGGTGAATCTTCTGGAAACAACCTGATTTTCCATATTACCTGAAATGAATTCCTTCTTAAGGTACTGTCGTTTAAACAGTACCTTTTTAATATCTGTATGCTGCAATACAGCAAGGTGTTTACATGATGGAAATACCTGTACAGAGTTAAGTACTAACTTCACTAAAACCGGACAGGACTTGGACAGTATTAACCTGAATTTTCTCTATGATAAAGGACATATACAAGATGAATTCCAATTTTGTCTAAATAAAATCAAGGGAGAATCAGAATGACAAATATTAATCGTCCAGTTTCAGAGATTAATCCAACTACTCAAACCGATCTGGTTGAGGACAATAACGCAATAAAACATGAAGAAGTTGTGAAAATGGATCCTTCAATCGCACAAGGTACTGATCCTAATTTACATCCAGCAGATACTACAAGACCCCTTGATCCAGATGACAAAGAGGCTGAAGCTGGAGATCAGGCATTGGCAACTGGTGCCGGAAGTGTAGGTGGAGCGGCCATTGGCGCAACACTTGGTATGGTGGGTGGACCAGGAGGCTCCTTGATTGGCGGAGTCGTTGGCGGCGTACTTGGCGGAATCGCAGGCAAGGATATTTCAACACCAGATCATCCAGACCATGGTATTGAAAATTTCAGTCTATTAGGAGACCATGATAAGTATTGGCGCGAAGAGTATCAGAGCAGACCTTATTATAGTGAAAGCCGCAATGTGCATGGGGATCTGGACTATG
Source organism: Acinetobacter sp. LCT-H3 (assembly GCF_001866125.1). Classification (NCBI taxonomy): domain Bacteria; kingdom Pseudomonadati; phylum Pseudomonadota; class Gammaproteobacteria; order Moraxellales; family Moraxellaceae; genus Acinetobacter; species Acinetobacter sp. LCT-H3. The sequence goes on from NZ_MODX01000035.1 coordinate 4,079, forward strand.
ATCGTGATTATCGCGGGGCTTACCAGCTCGGTTATGAAAACCGTGAACATTACAATGGTAAAGAATTTAATGAAGCTGAACCTGACTTGCGAAGCAAATGGGAGCAATTCAAAGGTGAATCTCGTTTGACCTGGGAACAGGCTAAATATGCAGTCAAAGATGCATGGGATCGCACAACTCGCTAAACCACATTTTTAGATAAAACCTCTCTACTTCGGAGAGGTTTTTTATTGTTCTATAAATACAAATCTAACCTTTATTTGCTTTACAGCATTAGTCTGAATCCTTTAAATTAAGACTAGCTATTTTTAATACGTCTATTATATCCGAGGTATCTGACAGTCATCATTGAAAATGGGTAAGTGGATAATGTATTTAAAACGACTATTCATGAATAAATACAAAATTGAGGATTTCAAAAAATTATAATTATCTGGTTATAAAAACTATACTTATTTGATGTTTATTCATGCAATTTAGACATGTCTGTTACATCCGTAGTCTACAGGTACATAGCGTAGTATATATTCACTGAAACCGGACAGGACTTGGACAGTGTTAACCTGAATTTTCTCTATTATAAATAAATCAAAGACAAGATGAGATTTCCATCTTGGCTATAAAAGATCAAGGGAGATTTAGAATGACAAATACCAATCGACCAGTTTCAGATATTAACCCAGCTTCACATCGTGATTTGTCTCAAGAACGGACTGATGTATTAAGAGATGATGAAGCATTAAAAAGCAGCCCAACCACTTCAGGCAGTGCACGCCCAGATTTAAATTTACCAGATACCAAAAGCCATCGTGTCCCCGATATGAATGAAGCGGGTGATCATCCTGTGGCTACCAGTGCTGGAACGTTGGGTGGCGCTGCAGCAGGTGCGGCGATTGGAGCAGTTGGTGGTCCTGCAGGTGCAGTCGTTGGCGGCCTTGTTGGGGGAGTAGTAGGTGGCCTAGCTGGAAATGAAATGGCAGAATCAGCACGACCTACGCTAGATACACCAGAAGGTATTGCACTTTCAGGTTCAGAAAATTTACAGGACGATGATCACTACTGGCGTGAACAGCATCATCAGACGCCTTATTATAGTGAAAGCCGTAATGTTTATGGTGATCTAGACTATGATCGGGATTATCGTAGCGCATATCGCCTCGGTTATGAAAACCGTGAATATTACAATGGTAAAGAATTTAATGAAGCTGAACCTGATTTGCGTACCAAATGGGAACAGGTTAAAGGTGATTCCCGTCTCAATTGGGAAGAAGCCAAATTTGCAGTGAAAGATGCATGGCATCGTGCGACTCGCTAACTTCTATTTCTCATAAAAAAACCTCTCAATATTGAGAGGTTTTTTTATTTTAATGAGAAGAAAAACTACTTATTCTCGATGTTTAATCTCCAGAACCAGCTGGTTAACCAGGTCTGAAGCTTCCATTTCGCGTGTTTGTGCGGCATTTGAGCCAGCCCAGAAAGCGCCATAGCCATGATCGCCATGTTGAACGGCTGCTGCATGTAATTGCTTGGCCAGGTCATAAGTATATGGATAGGCTGGCACATCCAGGCGATCTGGGGTGTCGATATCAGTATGCCAGTGATTGATAATGCCACGCGCAGGACGACCAGAAATACTTGCAGTCACTTGAGTCAATGGCTTGGATAGCAAGGCTTTACGATAGGCTTCATTAGCATTAGAGGTTTTGCACTGTACAAATGCCGTTCCCAGCTGAACGGCTTCAGCACCAAACTCCAGCATCTGTCGTGCCTGATAGCCGTCCATAATACCTCCAGCGGCTACAATGGGCAGGGAGCAATACTGTTTAATCAGCTTGATTAAATTCGAAGTTTTGACGGAGGCATCAAATTTGGTGCTGAAAATTCCACGGTGCCCACCTGCTTCAATACCTTGAGCAATCACCACATCAATGCCAGCAGCCTCGATCGCACGTGCTTCAGCCAGATTGGTCGCAGAAACCATGGTGATAATTCCAGCCTCTTTAAGTGCTTGAACCTGATAAGAATGCGGAATACCGAAGTGAAAACTCACCGCTTTTGGACGTGTTTCCAGAACCAGATTCAGGAAATCATCATTGTCCCTAAAACTTGGATAAATGCATTTCAAGGTTTTGGGTGGTTCTATACCAAACTGGGCAAATTTATCCTTGAACTGCTCAATCCAGGCTTGAGCGACAGTGTCATCTAAGTCTTCAGTTTTATGGCAGAAGAAATTGACCTGAAAAGGCTGATCAGTCAGCTCTTGAGTTTTAAGAATCTGTTCACGCGCAGACTGTACGCTACTGGCACCTAATCCTAATGAACCCAAAGCACACTGATTAGAGACTTCAGCAGCCAGCTCAGGTGTGGAGACACCGGCCATGGGTGCTAACAGAATTGGGTGTTTAATGCCTAATTTTTCCAATAAAGACATGGCTTTGCTCCTTGTTATCACCTTACTGTGCCTTCGCCTTGAAAATTAAGCAAATCATATTGGTTATTTTATTTTGAAATATTCGACTATAGTTACATAAGCATTACATTTTCGGCGACACTCATTGTCGCTGTCCTGATCGATTGCATAGTAGGTGAAATTCTGCAGTTTTATAATGCTGTTTTAGTTAAATTTTACTGAACTCATGTCTGATCGTATACGTGAAAAACTACAGATTCTCGCTGATGCTGCCAAATATGATGTGTCCTGTTCATCTAGTGGCAGCAATCGAAAGAATAAAGATAAAGGTCTAGGCAATACCGGCAACGGGATCTGTCATAGCTATACTGAAGACGGTCGCTGTGTTTCCTTGCTAAAAATCCTGTTTTCCAATGTCTGTATTTATGACTGTTCGTATTGCGTTTCGCGCCGTTCCAATGATGTAAAACGGGCCGCTTTTACCGTGCAGGAAGTGGTTGATCTGACCATGAACTTCTATCGTCGTAATTATATTGAAGGGCTGTTCTTGAGTTCAGGTATCTTTAAGTCTGCCGATTACACCATGGAGCGTATGCTACAGGTAGTCAAGAAACTGCGGCTGGAAGAAAACTTTAACGGTTATATTCACCTTAAGACCATTCCGGGAGCTTCGCAGGAAATTATTACTGAAGCAGGTCTGTATGTGGACCGGATGAGTATCAATCTGGAAATGCCAACAGAAGATGGGTTACGAAAATTTGCCCCAGAGAAAACTCATGCTGAAGTACAGAAAGATCTGGGCATTGTGCGTGATCGTCTGATTCAGATGAAAGACGAAAGTAAAATTATCAAGGCTGTACCCAAATTTGTACCGGCAGGCCAGACTACACAAATGGTGGTTGGGGCGCATAATGAAACGGATCGCGATGTCATTCTGATGGCGGATCGGCATTACAAGGAATTTAAGCTAAAGCGTGTGTATTTTTCCGGTTATATCCCGATTAATGCTGAAGAAAAAGCACTACCGGCCGTGGGTTCAGCGCCACCATTATTACGTGAAAACCGGCTGTATCAATCTGACTGGTTAATGCGTTTTTATGGTTTTGATGCTGAAGAAATTGTCGATGACCAGCATCCGAATCTGGAACTGGATATTGATCCAAAGCTCAGCTGGGCATTACGTCATCCGGAAGCCTTTCCAGTCGATCTTAACCGAGCCGAATATAAAATGATTCTGCGAGTACCGGGAATCGGAGTGCGTTCCGCCAAGAAAATCGTTCAGGCGCGCCGTTTTGGTCAGATTCATATTGATCAGCTGAAACGTATGGGGGTGGCTTATAACCGTGCGCAGCATTTTATCCACTGCGCCGATACACCAAAATTTAAAAAAGAACAGCAGTCACAACAGATTCGGCAGCAGATATTGCAATCGGGTTATTCAAAATATCAGCAGCAACTTTCACCTCAACTGGGATTAGGGTTCTGATGGCCTGTTACTGTTTTGATGGCACGATGACAGGACTATTGAGCTGTATATTTCGTGCTTTTGAATTTCGTGAATTTGAAGTCAGAATTACTGCCAATCCGCATGCACAAAATGGTCTGTTTGATGATTTTATTCATGTGGCGTCGAATGATGCGCATGGCCAGCGTGTCTGGCAAGGCTTAAAGCAGAAAGTCGGTTCAGGCAGCTTGAGGGCTTTTTACTATACCTTTTTGGCGGAGCAAGAACAGGCTTTCCAGGTCCTGTTTGACTTTGCGGTATATGTCTTTCAGAGTCAGCGTCCAGTGGATCAAGACTATGGTCATGCTGCGGTATTGGGCATGTCACAATGGGCAAAACAGGTGGGACGTGAAAAGCACCGGATGGAAGCTTTTGTGCGTTTCAAAAAATGTCAGGATGGTTTGTTCTTAAGTTTGATCAAGCCAGATTTTAATGTGTTACCGATTATTAGCAAACACTTCAAGGAACGTTATCAGGATCAGACCTGGCTGATTTATGATGAACAGCGCAAATATGGTATCTACTATGATTTAAAAAAATTACATCAGGTAGAAATGAATGCCGTACAAATAGATCCACAAGTCCGGCTTGGACATAGTCAGTCTTTCAGCGTTGAACTGGATGATGAGGAATTACTCTATGACCAGCTTTGGAAAGACTATTTTCATAGTGTGAATATTCAAGCACGTAAGAATATGAAGCTGCATATTCAATATGTGCCTAAACGCTATTGGCGATATATGAATGAAAAAGCACTTTGAAACACATGCTTCAGGATTTTCAGGCATAATCAGAGCGCTATTGTTTTTTGATTGAGTGATGTGTTTATGAAGGTATGGCTGAGTACATTGGCGCTAGGCTTGACGTTGACTGCATGTTCGCAAGAACCCGAAAAGGTTGAGGTCGACCCCGCTCAGTATCAGGTTAAAAATGCTCAGGAATTACAGCAACGCTTTGATACCCTCAATCAAAAACTGGCAACTGACTTTAGCCAGTTTAAGAAAGTCGAAAGTATTGCCTTTGCGCATCAGTTCCCTTTAGATGTAAATAACCTGAGAACCTTGAATCAGCATTTGGTCGCAAGCACAGCACTTAAGTCCAGTAAAATGGCCTATTGCGATATGATGAATGGCTATTTTGCCGAGATGTATCGACTGGGACATTACAATCTTAATTTAGTGAATGATATTCAGCTGCCAAATACAGAAAAAGAAGATCTTAAAGCGAATTTTTTAACGGCTGATCAATTCTATACCTTTATTCTGGATCGCTATACCAGCTATCGTCAGGTACAACAAACCATGAACTATGGTTGTAATCTAAAAGCGGCACTATAAATTTTTAAAATTATTCAGTGCATAAAAGAAGCCCATCATCAGATGGGCTTCTTTATGCTGGAGTATTAACAGCCGGTCAGTTTTTCTGGCTGAGGTTTTTCGCCCGGGAAGAAAATCGGACGGAGTTTTACCCCAATACCATTCCCCACAAAGGCAAATACCAGCCATAACCAGCCATGTACACTGCCTGAAGCAATACCACTGAAATATGCGCCAATGTTACAGCCATAAGCCAAACGTGCGCCGTAGCCAAGCATCAAGCCACCAATGACTGCTGCCAGTAATGAACGTTTTGGAATATTGAAATTCGGTGCAAATTTACCTGCCAGACTTGCAGCAAGGAGGGCGCCAAGCATGATGCCAAAGTTCATCATCGACGTGATGTCAAACCACAGTGATTCTGATAATGCTTTAGCATTGCCTGGTTGTTGCCAATATGCCCAAGAAGCAACATCTACACCTACGAAACTTGCCGATTTCGCTGCCCAAACGGCAAGGGCAGAAGTTACCCCCCATGGACGTCCAGCCATTGCCAAAGTCGCAAAGTTAAGCAGGGTTAAAATGATACCGCCCCAGATCAATGGCCATGGTCCACGAAGAAAGCGTTTCCAACCTTGATACTGGCTTTGTGGTTCAGCTTCCAGACTGCCATGGCGTTTCTTTTCGAGGAACACAGTCGCAGCGGCAATAACTGCAAATACCAGAAAACTGAGTAACAGGGCAGGTACTACCCCGAAACTTTTCACAATCGAAATGGGTGCCAGATGTGGCAGATTAAACCACCAGTCGAGATGAGACGTTGCAATCAGCGAACCGGCACAGAAGAAGAACAGAGTTACCAGCATACGCGCACTACCACCACCAACGGTATAGAGCGTACCTGATGCACAGCCACCACCGAGCTGCATACCAATACCGAAAATAAAGGCACCAATCATGACTGACATGGAAACAGGATTAACATTGCCTTTGACAGGATTACCGAACAGCTCACCAGCACCAAGGGCGGGAAAGAAAAGCAATACTGCCAGAGCGAGCATAATCATTTGCGCGCGTAACCCACGACCGCGGCGTTCCTTGATAAACACACGCCAGCTAGAAGTGAAACCAAAGGAGGCATGGTACAGGGTCATGCCCAAGGCGCCACCGACCAGGAACAAAAGCGCCTGATTCAGCCCTACGATTTGATAGGCACCGACCGTACCTAAAGCAAGTAAAATAAATGATACCCAAACCGATATATTAGATCGGTTTGAGGATGCAGCAATCGCTGACATAGGAGAGATAAAATATCAAAAAATAAAGTGTGTCATTTTACAGCGCTGCTTTTTCAAAGCGAGTCCAAAACCTAGAATTTACATTCCAATATCTGATTCATCATATCAATTTAATTTATATTAAATCAGATTGAAGTGAAAGAGCGAGATATTCCAGTAAAGGAACAGCATGGCAGCGATAGCAAAAAAGGGAATATATTAACTGGCATTTAGCTTTGACGTCTTGGTAAAGTAAGCTGCTAATCGCGTCTAAAATTGCCAGTGAAAACATACCTACCATTATTGCGGCAGCTGAGATCAGTTGCTTAAGACTGAGCAAGATTTAAGACGTGGGAAATAATGTTCGTACAGAAAAGACAAGGGTAGCTGGTCTGCTAGTTTTTAATGATTTAGCGGTGGTATTGGCATGAACACTGATCTCATCCCAAGCACGGGCCAAGGCTCCAATGCATGATGATCCAGCTATATTGCAATCTCACGCCAGTTCTTGAGTAACTACGTATAATATAAATCCAGATCAATTGGCTGAGTTCGGCTTCAGGATTCACTTTTCCAGGTATCAAATCTGAAAGATAGGTGAGAGAATAAAAAAGCCTGCAAAATGCAGGCTTTTTAAAGCACTGGGGGCTTGAAAAAGAATCAAGTAACCAGAATTAATTTTCAGCTTCTTGGCGTACTTTTGCTGCGCCTTCTTCAACTGAACCTGCAACAGAGGCTGTTGCATCTTTGGCTGCTTCTTTAGCACGTTGGGCTGCAGCTTCAGCACTTGCGGCTGCTCTATCTGTTGCTTCCGCCGTATTTGCTGCTGCATTATCCAGAGCTTGGTCGGTTTCAGCTGCAGCTTCGCGGCTCGCATCTTCCATATCATGACCTGCCTGTTCCGCAGCATTCTCCAGGTGCTCACCTGTACTTGCGCCAGTTTCAGGTTGTTTCTCCTTGCTACAGCCTACAAGTGCCACAGTTGTCGCCAAACCTAAAGCGATAAGAAGTTTATTCATTGTGTTATATCCTTTTGTTGTCATAGATCATTGATATAAAAATATTATCGGAATCACGTGCTTCAGAATGCTACAAAATGTGGCGTTCATGTAAATTTTGTCAACCGTTTTATAAACTATTGAAAACAAAAAAGCCTGCTCGAAGGCAGGCTTTTTAAGCAAGAAAAATTACAGTCCAGCAGAAGCACGTAATGCTTCAACCTTATCTGTTTTTTCCCAGGTAAACGCAGTATCTGAACCTTCACGACCGAAGTGACCATAAGCTGCTGTTTGCTTATACATCGGCTGGATCAGGTTTAGCATACGGGTAATACCATATGGACGCAGATCGAAGTGCTCACGAACCAATTGAACGATCAACTCGTCAGATACTTTACCGGTATTAAAGGTATTGATTGAAATAGAGGTTGGCTCAGCAACACCAATTGCATAAGACACCTGAATTTCACATTTATCAGCAAGTCCAGCCGCAACGATATTTTTCGCTACATAACGACCTGCATAAGCAGCAGAACGGTCAACTTTTGATGGATCTTTACCAGAGAATGCACCACCACCATGACGCGCCATACCACCGTAAGTATCTACAATGATTTTTCGGCCAGTCAGACCACAGTCACCTACAGGACCACCGATTACAAACATACCGGTCGGGTTGATGTGGAATTTGGTCTCTGCATGGAACATTTCAGCTGGAATGATTTTCTTCACGATTTCTTCAATCACAGCTTCTTTCAGGTTCGCCTGTGAAATTTCAGGATCATGTTGAGTTGAAAGGACCACTGCATCTAAACGTACCGGCATGCCATTTTCATAAGCGAAAGTTACCTGGCTTTTCGCATCTGGGCGTAACCATGGTAATGAGCCATTACGACGTAATTCAGCCTGCTTTTCCATTAGGCGGTGCGCATAAGAAATTGGCGCAGGCATTAATACGTCAGTTTCACGGCTGGCATAACCAAACATCAGGCCCTGGTCACCGGCACCTTGATCTTCTGGCTTTTGACGGTCTACACCCTGAGCAATTTCAGGGGACTGTTTACCGATCATGTTGATCACGGCACAGGTTGAACCATCAAAGCCAAGATCAGAATGATGATAACCAATGCCATTTACGGTTTGACGTACGATTGCTTCAAAGTCGACGTTTGCAGTTGTTGTGATTTCACCGGCAAGTACAACCGCACCCGTTTTTACAAGCGTTTCACAAGCAACCCGCGCATATGGGTCTTCTTTTAAGATTGCATCCAAAATAGCATCACTGATTTGGTCAGCCATTTTATCTGGATGGCCTTCGCTTACAGATTCCGAGGTAAATACAGCGTACTCGCGCATAAGTCCTATCACAGTTAAATTTAAAGACCCGATATGTTACATCGTGTTGCGTCGAAGGACTAGGTTTGAACGGTAAAATTGGCTGAAATTGTTTCAATTTAATTTGTTTTTATTTGAATACTGGTATTTGAAAAACTGATATACCGCTCATATCAGTGGCTTTTGCTTATGTTTTGCTCAAGAAAAATCTGGTAGCTTTTTTTGGTCATTTTTTGTAGCAGCAGAGCTAGGCTTCTTATACCTTAGATTAATTTTTCCAAAGAAGAAGCAATCTTATTGTTTGAAAATGCATTTTACTGTCGCAAACCACTCCATCAATCGTGATGATTTAAGCTAAGGTTAATGAGCTAAAAACTTTATTAATCTGATCGGCGCATAATATATAGAAGAATTGCATCAAGACTTTGATCTAAAATTTATAAAATTTCATTAGATGTATAAGCCTACAGACTAGGCCTTATTTACTAAAAACGAAGAAGAGGGCAAAAGGTAAAATACAGCAGCGAGCTTTAGTTTATTTTTAGTCCTGCCGATGAGAGAAATAATTTGAATCAATAAAAGTTATATATGTATATTTAAGTGACTGACATTTTCAAGCTAATAATAAAAATTTGCTAGAAGGGAACTCGCTTGTAAAACATAAGAAAATTAGGGTTTTTATTGTGATGAAAATTGAGTATTAACCGGTGCCTGTACTTAAAAGTGTAGATTAAATGTACGTTGACCAATCTAAACAACAATAAAGTGATAAATATTGTAGGCTGGTCTTTACCCCTCGCTGTTTTTTTAAGACAATATGCAGCAGTTTTGAAAGTCTTTTCATCATTTTCTATTTCTGAATTATTTGGACACTGATTTATGACAACCCCGCTTAATGAACGTCGTGTTGCAAACGCAATTCGTGTATTGGCAATGGATGCTGTGCAAAAAGCAAACTCAGGACATCCAGGTGCTCCAATGGGGATGGCAGACATCGCTGATGTGGTTTGGCGCGAATTTTTAAGCCATAACCCGACTAACCCGAATTGGGCGAACCGCGACCGTTTTGTATTGTCGAATGGTCACGGCTCAATGCTGCAATATGCACTTCTTCATTTAACGGGCTATGATCTTTCAATCGAAGATTTGAAATCATTCCGTCAATTGCATTCTAAAACTCCAGGTCATCCGGAATTGGGCTATGCACCTGGTATTGAAACCACTACTGGTCCATTAGGCCAGGGTATTGCCAATGCCGTAGGTTTTGCACTGGCTGAAAAAACGCTGGCTGCGCAATTCAACAAAGACGATATTCAAGTTGTTGATCACTTTACTTACTGCTTCCTGGGCGATGGCTGCTTGATGGAAGGTGTTTCTCACGAAGCATGTTCATTAGCGGGTACTTTGGGTCTAGGCAAGCTGATCGCTTACTATGATGATAACGGCATTTCGATTGATGGCGAAGTTGAAGGCTGGTTCTCTGACGATACAGAGCAACGTTTCAAATCTTATGGCTGGCAAGTGATCAAAGTTGACGGTCATGATGCTGATGCCATTCGTCAAGCCACTGTTGAAGCAAAAGCTGAAGCGAACAAACCAACCATCATCATGTGTAAAACAGTGATCGGTTTAGGTTCACCAAACAAACAGGGTAAAGAAGACTGTCACGGTGCACCTTTAGGTAATGACGAAATCGTATTGACTCGTGAAGCGCTTGGCTGGTCAGACGAAGCATTTGTTATTCCTGAAGATGTATACGCAGCTTGGGATGCCAAAGAAAAAGGTTCACAAGCTGAAGCAGCATGGAATGAAACTTTTGCCGCTTATGCAGCAAAATATCCAACAGAAGCAGCTGAATTAAAACGCCGTCTTTCTGGTGATCTTCCAGCTGACTTCGTTGCAAAAGCAGATGCTTACATTGCTGAAGTAAATGCAAAAGAAGAAACGATTGCGACACGTAAAGCGAGCCAAAATACGTTACAAGCTCTTGTGCCTTCACTACCAGAAGTACTAGGTGGTTCTGCTGACCTTGCAGGTTCTAACCTGACACTTTGGAAAGGCGCGCAAGGCGTACAGGACAATCCAGCAGGTAACTATGTTCACTACGGCGTACGTGAATTTGGTATGACTGCGATTGCCAACGGTGTTGCACTGCATGGCGGTTTCATTCCTTATGTAGCAACATTCCTGATGTTTATGGAATATGCACGTAATGCAGTACGTATGTCTGCACTGATGAAACAACGTGTGATCCATGTATATACTCACGATTCAATCGGTCTGGGTGAAGATGGTCCTACACACCAGCCAATCGAACAAATCGCATCTTTGCGTGGTACACCAAACCTGAATACATGGCGTCCATGTGACACCGTTGAAGCAGCGATTTCCTGGAAATCTGCTTTAATGCGTTCAGAAGGTCCAACAGCGTTGATCTTCTCTCGTCAAAACCTGCCATTCCAAACGCGTACTCAAGCACAAATTGAGAATGTAGCGAAAGGTGGTTATGTTCTGGCTGAAGAAAAAGGCGAATTGAAAGCGATCATCATTGCGACTGGTTCTGAAGTTTCTCTTGCAATGGAAGCTTATGCACAGCTCGAAGGTGTGCGTGTCGTATCTATGCCATGTGCTGAAGAGTTCGTGAAACAGGATGCTGCGTATCGTGAAGCGGTTCTTCCTTCAAATATTCGTGCACGTGTAGCGGTTGAAGCTGCACATGTGGATTACTGGTGGAAATTTGTAGGTCTGGATGGCCGTGTGATCGGTATGACCACTTATGGCGAATCTGCACCTGCTAAAGACCTGTTTAAACACTTCGGCATTACAACTGAAGCTGTTGTAGCAGCTGTAAAAGAGATTATTGCTTAATCAACTGATTAAGTCGTTTTTTAAGGGCGCCCCAGTTTTGGGGCGTCTTTTGTTTTTCACTTTTTAGTGTTGTTTTCATGTGGCAACCGCTAAAAAGTTCTCCCATAGTCAAAATGAAAGAGTGAGATAAACATGAGCTTGTATGAACAAATTAACGATGAAATTACTTTAATGGATGCAGGCGAACAGAAATGGATCGGGCAGGATCTGCCTCTTGAAGCAATGATGGCAGTTGAGCTGTTACTTCAGGATCTGGCGGCTGAAAAAATTATTAAAGTGCGTCGTAAGAACCATGAAAAACATTCTGGTTTAAAGCAGATTGACCGTATTCTGGTGGAAAAGCTTTAAAGTTGAAGACTTAAATAGCCCCACATGGGGCTTTTTTTGTACAAAAATAATCATCTGTATGAGTCATAGATATATTTTAAAAAATTGGTATGAGTAAAAATAAAAAATATCTTATCTTAATCATCAAAATAGCCTAAGCTAATTGAATCTATTTGAAATAGAAGAATCGTATAAAAATGATGATACAAGACCAGATTCAAATTGAGCCTCTAGAAAATATTACACAGCAGGAGTGGTTGCCATTATGGTTGGATTACCAGAATTTTTATCAGACTCAGCTCAGTGAAGAGGTAGATCAGCATACCTGGCAAAGGCTTACTGATCTGACATTCGGCAATATGTATGGATTCGCAGCGATTCTGAATCAGCAGGTTATCGGCATTGTGCATGTCATTCAACATGACAGCTGCTGGACTTTAACGCCGTATGCCTATTTGCAAGATCTTTATACGCATATTGATTTTCGAGGGCGGGGTGTGGCACGAGCCTTGATTGAGAAAGTATATGTAGATGCCAAACAGCGTGGATGTGATCGAGTGTATTGGTTAACTCATGAGAGCAATCGACAAGCACAGCAGCTTTATGATCAGGTTGCCAAGAAAACCGGTTTCATCCAATACCGAATGGATTAAAGCTCAAAAATTAAAAAAATAACTTACAATTTTATCGTTTCATCGCTGCAACAAAACGTTTTATCTTTAGGGCTGTAAATATTTCTGAATTCTATACACTTGAAAACATCCAAAACGAGAGATAAAAACATGAATTTCAAAACATTAGCATTAGGCTTAGCGGTTTCATCGGTAGCAACATTTTCTATGGCGAAGCCGGTTGCGTATACCATTGATCCAGGCCATACCGCGACCGTATTTAGTTGGAGTCACTTTGGTTTCTCGACACCATCTGCGAACTTTAGTGATATTCAGGGCACGATTACGGTTGATAATGAAAAGCCTGCTAACTCATCAGTGAATGTAACTATTCCGGTATCGAGTATTAATACCAATGTTAAAGCACTGGATGAGCATATTCAAAAAGCAGAATTCTTTGATGTAGAGAAATATCCAAACATCACGTTTAAAAGTACCAAGGTTCAGGCTTTAGGTAAAAACAAATATAAAATCACCGGTGATTTGACTATAAAAGGTGTAACCAAGCCAGTTGTGCTGGATGCAGTATTAAATAAACAGGCCGTTCATCCAATGACAAAACTGCAAACAATTGGCTTCAATGCGACCACGTCATTTAACCGTTCAGCTTTCAATGTGGGCGCTTATGTGCCAAATGTCGGTGATAAAATTACTGTAAACATTACCACTGAAGCATCTGTATCCGCTGCGAAAAAATAAGAAAAGACAAATTTAAAAAGCACCCTGTTGGGTGCTTTTTTATGGATGAAAATTAAGCTTTGCTAGAAATTAGTAGATAGCTAATCTGAATAAATATCTTTTATCATCCACTTAATTTGAAGAATAAAAATTAGCTGGTTTGAATGTGCTTGAGAAATTCTTGAAGAATGGACACCGATACAGCTTCTAAAGCAGCAGCATATTGCTGATTGTCGGCACGTAAGGCTGCAATGTCGATATTCGCATGACGCAGCTCACAGGTATGGCCAATCAGCCATTTCTCCAGACGCTCAGCTTCCACTTCAGCATGAAATTGCAGTGCCAGAATATTGCTGCCAATCCGGAAAGCCTGATTTGGATAGACCGCAGAACTTGCCAGAAGCTCAGCCTCTGTGGGCAGGTCGAACGTATCTCCATGCCAATGTAATACTTCAAGATTTTCCAGATTTTTTAGTGGATTATTCTCTACAGATGCAAGGCTAAGCTTGGACCAACCAATCTCTTTGCTATGACCTGCATACACTTTTGCTCCTAATGCATGCGCAATGAGCTGTGCACCTAAACAAATTCCTAAAGTCGGCAAATTTTGCTGTAAACGAACTTTCAGTAAGTCTATTTCCTGTTGTAAGAAAGGATAGTCTTCAGTTTCATAAACGCCGATTGGACCACCTAAAATCACCGTCAGACCTGTATGTTCAAATGCCTGGGTCAGGTCATCGACCCCTGCTTCAAAATAACGTACGCGTAGGCCGAGCTGATAGAAAGTATCTTCCCACGCGCCAAGGTCTTCAAAGGCAAGATGCTGGATGGCATAGACCATGTCTGGAAATTCGTCAAAATTAAGCATGATGGTGACTGATCAAAGAAATGATTTAATTTAACGTGAATCATATGACTTGGAAAGCTGAATTCAGCTCAATGAGCTCCTCCATTTAGCAGTGGATTGGTTGCAATTGCTTAAACTCTGTAAAGATACTCCGCTATTGTTCACTTCAGTTTGGGTATAACTTGGAACTTGATGACCGTATGCAATCCCATAGTTTTATATACTGATAACAACTCCATTAGGGGAGCCATGCTATGCAAAGTCTAAGCCTTTATATTGATCGTAAAAGATTAAGTCCCTATGCCATGTCGGTTTTTGTGGCCCTTAGAGAAAAACATGTCGATTTTAAAGAGATTAAAATTGATCTGGATAAGGATGAAAATAAATCGGATACCTATCTAAGAATCTGTAAAACTGGAAAAATTCCCTGCTTATCTGTGGATGGCTGGTCAATTTTTGAATCCATGGCAATCACTGAGTTTCTGGACGAGCTTTTTCCAGCACCTGATTATCCGGCTCTTTATCCGGCAGATATTCGGGCGCGTGCTAAATGTCGGGCGGTTCAGGCATTGCTTAAATCTGATTTTAGTCTGATATGTCAAAATATGCCTTCAACAGGTATCTTTCAGCCATTACCAGAACCCTATGTTCCAGACCGGCATACTCAGGTGGAAATTGATCGATTAACCAGAGTAAGTGAGGCTTTGATTGGCGATCAATGGTTAAGTTCACAATGGAGTATTGCAGATTTTGATTTAGCCTTCATGCTACATCGATTATTGAGTTTTAAAGTTCGTATTTCTGAAAAACTTTATAGTTATGTCATGCGGAATTTTCAGCGAGAATCTGTACATGTCTGGTTTAAACTAAGAGAACTGGAACGAGGTACATGGGATCCATCACCATTTGATGTACCGTGAGTTGAGAAAAGCTTTCAGGGTTGATGGATTTTAGTCATGATTTAATTGTTTATATAACTCCTGAATTGAGCAGAAATCAGGAGTTATTTATTCATGGACATCTTCAGGATGTTATTTTAATAAATCTAATAGGGCATCCGCCGTTGCTGCAGATGATGCTGGATTTTGTCCGGTAATCAGTAAGCCATCCTGCTGCACATGGACTTGCCAATCATCAGCTTTGGAATAGTTCCCGCCATTTTCCTTCAGCATATCTTCGACCAGGAATGGAACAATATTCGTCAGGCCGACTCCCTCTTCTTCGGTATTGCTGAAACCAGTCACTGATTTGCCTGACACAATTGAGTGGCCTTCACTATCTTTTACCTTTTTCAGTACTCCTGGCGCATGACAGACCAGTGCGACAGGCTTATTGGATTGCAAGGTTTCTTCAATTAAATGGATTGA
Organism: Acinetobacter sp. LCT-H3; assembly: GCF_001866125.1. Classification (NCBI taxonomy): domain Bacteria; kingdom Pseudomonadati; phylum Pseudomonadota; class Gammaproteobacteria; order Moraxellales; family Moraxellaceae; genus Acinetobacter; species Acinetobacter sp. LCT-H3. The sequence continues at coordinate 19,677 of NZ_MODX01000035.1, forward strand.
AGTGTAGTCATTGGCTAAATCCCATAACGGACCATGCCCACCTGGATAGAATACGGCATCAAACTCATCTGCATTTACTTCGCTTAATTTATGGGTATTGGCTAAAGCACGCATAGCAGTTTCATCTGCTTCAAAACGTCTGGTTGCTTCAGTTTGGGCATCTTCAGCACTGCTTTTAGGATCAAGCGGCGGGTGACCACCTTGGGGGGAGGCTAAAGTGATTTCGGCTCCCGCATCAATGAATCGATAATATGGTGCAGCCAGTTCCTCTAGCCAGAAACCGGTTTTTTCGCCTGTGTCACCAAGTTGATCATGTGAGGTCAGAACAATCAAAATTTTCATATATTTACCTAAGATTATGTCAGATTTAAAATTTAATAAGTAAAATTATTGGATAGATGGATAGGAGAAAAATTGCCATCGTTAAACTGGAAACTTAAATTTAAAACAGCTTGGATTTGATATTGTGTGGCAATTCTTAAAACAAATGTTGTGGAAAACATCATTATGATTGATCAGAACTTTTCTTTTTCTTTCCACCACCATCCTGTTTATTGACTGTAGACCAAGCAATACGTTCAGCCTCTTCTTCAGAACGTCCTTGTTCTTTCTCACTTTCTTCAATATGTTTAGCTTGCCGTTTCTGTTTTTCCGTATAGTCAGATTTATCACCTCTAGGCATAGTCTGATCCTCACATGCGGTCTAATATGGGAATGACTATAACAAGGACTTGATTTAGGCAAAGTAAGCTTCTGTCAGGATTTGTTTGAATTGTTTTATAGCTCATTAAATGACTGGAACATTTATATCTAACTTATTTTTAGTTCTAAAGATGAAGTCAATTTTAAAATCTTAATTTTGAACAGGATAATGATCCTAGAGCCATTATCCTAAAGCTTTTATTTAGCCATTAACAATGCTGCCACCATTTACGTGAATCACCTGACCCGAGATATAGCTGGCTTCTTCACTAGCCAGAAATAAATAGGCTGGAGCGACTTCACTTGGCTGTCCCATGCGGCCCATCGGTGTCTGTTTACCAAATTCTTTTAAGGTTTCTTCATCAAAACTACTTGGAATAAGTGGGGTCCAGATCGGGCCGGGTGCAACCCCGTTAACACGAATACCTGTCTTGTTTTTCAGCAAATTGGTCGAAAGACTACGGGTAAACGTGGTAATTGCACCCTTAGTGCTGGAGTAGTCGATCAGTTCATCATGTCCGTGATAGCTGGTAATACTGGTGGTATTAATAATACTGTCACCTGCCTGCATATGTGGGAGAACCGCCTGAGTTAAATGAAACATACTCAGAATATTGGTGTTAAAAGTTTGATATAGCTGTTCAGGAGAGATATCGGTAATACTTTTCTGCGGATATTGTACTCCTGCATTATTTACCAGAATATTAATTGTCTTGAATTCCTGAATAGTCTGTTTCACCAGATCTTGAATTTCTTCTGGTTGCTGCAAGTCACATTTGATCAGTAGACAGCGCTGTCCTTCTGCTTCAACCATTTTCTTTGTATCTTTTGCATCCTGATCTTCATCCAGATAGCAAATCGCGATATCCGCTCCTTCACGGGCAAACAGGACAGATACCGAACGGCCAATCCCACTATCTCCACCGGTAATAAGAGCAACTTTGCCTTTCAATTTCTCGCTACCTTTATAGTGAGGTTTAATGATCTCTGGCTCTGGGTTCATTGCAGTCTGAACACCAGGCTGATGGTCTTGTGTTTCAGTTGAATTTGGGGTTTCAGGATAATTATTCATATATTTTCAGGTCCATTGTTTAGTGTAATGACAGAAAAATATATTAGGGAGATTTTCCAGAAATAGGCTAAGACCTGACATTTCATAACAGAATCTATGCAGGAGATTGCATTTGTTGAATTAGGTTTACATTTGAAGGTTTATATAAAGATATTAGATGTGTGATTCATAGAGATCAT